>JALGTT010000362.1 GCA_029821235.1 Candidatus Hebobacteria bacterium
CGGCGAGGTGATCCAGATCTGGGCCTCCGCGCACCTTCGGAAGAATGTGGAAGTCATCATGTCCGGCCCGTACGCCTTGGTCCGCAATCCGATGTACCTTGGGCGGTTCTTCGTAGGGCTGGGCTTGACCGCTCTCACCTGGCGATGGTGGCTAGTGCTGCCCTATGTGGTCATCTTCTGGCTCTACGCCCAGGCGCGGGTGCTGGGCGAGGAACGGCGCCTGCGGGAGCGCTTCGGGGAGGAGTATCAGGCATACTGCCGGGCCGTGCGGCGGTGGCTGCCCACTCCCCCCAAGCAGCGCTTCTCCGATGCCCGCTGGTCGTGGTCCTGCGTGTTTCGCAACCACGAACTGAGGGTGTCCGCGGTGGTGGTGCTGTGCTTGTTGCTCCTGCGATGGCGAATTATCAGATGGGGACCGCTCGACCTCAGATGACAACCATTCTCGGACAGGTTCGCCGCATCCAGTTGCACCTGCCGCTGGCGTTGCTGGCCCTGTTGCTGGCCCGCCCGCAGCCGTCCACCAACGCGCTGGGCGCGGTGATGGTGGTCCTGGGGCTCGCGGTTCGCTCCTATGCCGCGGGATACCTGGAGAAGGGCGGCCCGCTCTGCACCGACGGCCCCTATCGCCGCGTGAGACATCCCCTCTATCTCGGCAGTCTGCTCGCGGCGGTCGGCTTCTCCGTGATGATGAACACCATCTGGGCGTGGATCGCCGTGCTGCCCGCGTTCGTACTCATCTACACGGGACAAGTGATCGCGGAGGAGCGATTGCTGCGGCAGCAGTACGGCGAGGACCACGCTCGCTGGACGGCCGAGGTGCCCATGCTCCTCCCCCGCCTCCGCCCCGCCGCCTCCGCCGGCCGCCGGTGGAGCGCGGCCCGGTTTCTCTCCAATCGGGAGCAGTACCACCTCCTCGTCACTCTGGTCTTGCTGACCATGTTCTGGCTCAAGCCGCACTGGATAGATAGCGGACCATGACCAGACGATGGATCATCCATCTGTTGGCGCTCACGCTGCTCGGGGCCGGGCTTCTCCCCGGTTGTGCCCGCCGGCAGGGCCCCATCGAGTTGGAGTTGTGGATCGCCGACTTCTCCTCCGATGGCAAGACCAAGGAACTCCTCGACACGAAACTCATCCCCGCCTTCGAGGCCGCTCATCCAGGCGTGAAAGTCAATACGCAGTACATCCCCTGGGCCCACCTGGACGAGAAACTCACCATCTCCTTCGCCGGCGGGGTGGCTCCCGACGTGTTCCAGGTCGGGGCGGAGTACGTCGGAGGGCTGGCCTACCGGGGCATGGCGGAACCGCTCGACGACCGCGTCGCGCGGTGGGGAGCGAAGGACGACTTCTTCCCCGCGTCGTGGAACACGTGCGTGTACCGCGGCCGCGTCTACGGCCTCCCCTACCTCTCCGCGCCGCGGGTGCTGCTCTACCGGAAGGACCTGCTGAAGAAGGCCGGCTTCGATCATGCGCCGGAGACCTGGGAGGAACTCGCGGCGGCCGCCCAGGCGATGACGGTGCGCCGCGGCCCCGTGTTCGAGCTGGCGGGGATGAACCTCCCCGTGTCCTGGCAGGTATTCGTGGAGTTCCTCTGGGAGAACGGCGGGCGGATCTTCGACGAAGAGGGCACCCGCTCCCTGCTCGACTCGCCGGAGGCGGTGGAGGCGCTGCAATTCTACTGCGACCTCTACCAGAAGTACCAGGTATGCCCCACCTCCGGCATGCCGGTGGCCGGCGGAGGCGTGCCGGTGTTCGCCTCCCGGCGGGCGGCGATGGAGATCATGAACCAGTTCGGCGTCTACAACGTCCGCAAGTACGCGCCCGACCTGCTGCCCCAGGTGGGCATCGCCCCCACCCCGCGGCGGAAACAGCGCGTCGTCTCCGTCTACACCGACTGGCTGGCGATGTCGCCGCAGAGCAAACACAAGGACCTCGCCTGGGAGTTGATGACCTTCCTCATGGAGCCGGAGAACCTGGCCGCCTATAACGCGACCATGTTCTTCATCCCGCCGCGGCGCTCGGCGGTGGCCGTGGCCGGCTTCATGCAGGAGAACC
>JALGTT010000363.1 GCA_029821235.1 Candidatus Hebobacteria bacterium
GGCGAAGTTGAAGTGGCGGAGGACTGCAACGCGTGATTGCGATCATTGATTACGGAATGGGCAACCTGCGGAGCGTGGAGAAGGCGTTGCAGCGCGTCGGCGCGGAGGTGCACATCATCACGCGGCCCGAGGAGGCGGCGGGAGCGGAGGCGCTCGTTCTCCCCGGGGTGGGCGCGTTCGGCCAGGCGATGGACCGGCTGCGCGAGGCCGGCATGGACGCGCTGGTGAAGTCATGGGTCGCCGACGACCGCCCCTTCCTGGGCATCTGTCTCGGGCTTCAACTGCTCTTCTCCGAGAGCGAGGAGTTCGGCCCCGTGCAGGGCCTGGGCATCGTGCCCGGGAGGGTGGTGCGATTCGCCGGCCCCGCCTATGAGCCGCACGATGGCGAGCCTGGGCTCAAAGTCCCGCACATCGGTTGGAACCAGATCGAGGTGGTGCGGCCTCACCCGGTGACCGCCGATCTCCCCAAGGGAGCGATGACCTATTTCGTGCACTCCTTCTATGTGGTGCCCGACGACTCCGAGTGGACCGCCCTCACCAGCGACCACGGGGTCGAGTTCACCGCCGCGGTGGCGCGCGGCAACCTGTTCGCCTC
Source organism: Candidatus Hebobacteria bacterium (assembly GCA_029821235.1). GTDB lineage: Bacteria > Armatimonadota > Hebobacteria > Hebobacterales > Hebobacteraceae > S016-27. The sequence continues at coordinate 596 of JALGTT010000363.1, forward strand.
TCAGTTCCACCCGGAGAAGAGCGGCCAGGTAGGATTACTCATGTTGACCAATTTCGTCAGATTGGTTCGAGAAAGGAGCGGTCGGTAATGGAGATCATCCCCGCGATTGACCTGCGGGGCGGCAAGTGCGTCCGCCTGTTGCAGGGGGACTACGACCGGGAGACGGTCTTCGGCGACGATCCGGTGGAGATGGCGAAACACTGGGAAGCGGAGGGGGCCAGCCGGCTGCACGTGGTGGACCTCGACGGCGCGCGCGAGGGCGAACCGCGCAACCTGGACACGGTGGCGGCGATCGTCACCTCGGTGAAGATTCCTGTGGAACTCGGCGGCGGCATGCGCACGGTACAGTCCGCCAAGTGGGCGCTGCGGATCGGGGTCGACCGCGTGATCGTCGGCACCGCGGCCCTCAATCACCAGATCGCGGAGGAGATGGCGGAGGGGCTGGGGGCGGAGAAGATCGCCGCCGGGATAGACGCGCGCGGCGGACAGGTGGCCGTGCGGGGATGGCTCGAGACCACCCAGATCAAGGCGGTTGACCTGGCGAAGGAATTGGTGCGAATCGGCTATCGGCACATCGTCTATACCGACATCAGCAGCGACGGGATGCTCAAGGGGCCCAATCTTCCGGCAATGCGGGAGATGGTGGAGGCGGTGCCGGAGGCACAGGTGGTGGCCTCGGGCGGAGTAACCACCACCGACGATATCAAGGCATTGAAGGAGGCCGGCGTTACGGGGGCCATCATCGGCATGGCCCTCTACACCGGGAAACTCACCGTGAAGCAGGCGCTGGAGGCCGCATGTTAGCGAAGCGCATCATCACCTGTCTGGACGTCGACCGCGGGCGCGTGGTGAAGGGCTACAAGTTCTTCGACCACGTGGATGCCGGCGACCCCGTCGAGTTGGCCAAGCGATACAACGAGGAGGGGGCCGACGAACTGGTCTTTCTCGACATCACCGCCTCCCATGAGGGCCGCGACATCATGCTCGAGGTGGCCTCCCGCACCGCTGAGGAGGTGTTCATCCCCTTTACCGTCGGCGGCGGGATCCGCACCGTGGACGACTTCCGCGCGGTGCTGAAGACGGGAGCCGACAAGGTGGGGATCACCAGCGCGGCCATCAAACGCCCCGAGGTGCTCACCGAGGCCGCGGAGCGGTTCGGCTCACAGTGTGTAGTGCTCTCCATGGATGTGAAGCGCGTCGCGGGCGCTCCGCCCGACAAGCCGCGCTGGGAGTGCTACATCCACGGCGGCCGCATCCCCACCGGCGTGGACGCGCTGGAGTGGGCGGTCAAGGGGGAGAGCCTGGGGGCCGGCGAGATCCTCCTCAACAGCATTGACGCAGACGGCACCCGCGAGGGTTACGACATCGAGCTGGTCCGCACCATCGCCGACGCGGTGCGCATCCCCGTGATCGCCTCCGGCGGCGCGGGTACGCCGGAGCACATCTACCAGGCGCCCACTTCGGCGACCACGCCATCGCGGAAATCAAGCGTTACTGCGCCGAGCGCGGCGTCACCATCAGACCCGTGGGGATGTAGGGCGGGGCAATCCCTGGGCTCCGAAATCTGCCCCCGGCGGACGAAGGAAACTCCCATGTCCCGCATTGCGCGGCCGTTCTGTAGGGCGGGCTTTCCCAAGCCCGCCTGTAGCGCAAGCATGTCCGCCGGCCGTCTGGCGTATCCTCGATCCGCGCCCCTCCTGTAGGGCGGGCTTTCCCAAGCCCGCCAAATCACTCTATCCCCGCCGGTGCCGCGCGAAGAACTGATAGTAACTCAACTGGTAGTCCGTGGTCTCGATGCGATGTCCGGACCCGGGGTGGGCCACGATCTCCACGATTGCGCCCATACTGCCCAGCAACTCGGCCGTCTCCTGGGGCGAAGAAACCCGCTCCGGCGCGTCCTTCTCACCGTAGTGGAACATCACCGGCAGGTCCTTCAGCTTCTCCGCGAGCGACTGGTCGTAAATGCCCACCACGAAGGCGGCGGCCGCGAATCGTTCGCGGTAGGCGGCGGCGATGCGCCAGGCACCGGCCGCGCCCATGCTCGATCCCATGATGTAGACGCGGTCGGGGTCAATGTTGAAGAATTCGTCCACCAGGGCCATGGTGTCGAGCACATCCCGCAGCCCCTTGTCGCGGTATCCCTCGTTCAGGCGGCCGTAGGGATAGATCTCGATGAATCCACCGCGCGGGGCGTAGCGCACGAACTCCCTGTCCCACTCATAGGTCTGGATGCACCACTCCTCCTCCCCAATTTCCGGGGCCCACATCCCGTGCAGACGCACCATCAGCGGATAGCGCTTTGTCGCATCGTAGCCGAACGGCACGAACAGGCAGAAGGGTTGGTCGGTGTCGTCTACCTCGGTGTGATAGCCGATGCGCACATCGCCGCGGAGGCCCGCCACCGTCTCCGGCCCCTCCCCCGCGGCCAGCCGGTCGGCCGCCCACCGGGCCCGGTTCAAGGCCCGGGACAGTTCGGCCATCTTGTCGCACCGCACGTCGCCCTCTTCA
>JALGTT010000364.1 GCA_029821235.1 Candidatus Hebobacteria bacterium
GCGCGCGGGGTGATGCGCACGCCCGGCGGGGCCTGGCGGCGCTTGTATTCGCTGGCGTCCACCAGCCTCACCACCCGCGTCACCACCTCCGGGTCGTTGCCCATCGCCACGATCTCCTCCACGGAGCGGTCCTCTTCCACATACGCCCGGAGAATGGGGTCCAGCACCTCATAGGGCGGCAGGCTGTCCGTGTCCTTCTGGTCGGGGCGGAGTTCCGCGGACGGCTCTTTCTCGATCACCCGCTGGGGCACCACCTCCCGGCCGGCCGCCCGGTTCTTCTGCTTCACCAGCCGGTAGACCAGCGTCTTCGGCACATCCCGGATCACCGCGAACCCGCCCGCCATATCCCCATAAAGCGTGCAGTAACCGGTGGACATTAAAGCGTGCAGTAACCGGTGGACATCTCGCTCTTGTTCCCGGTGGTCAGCACCAGCCAGCCGCGCGCGTTGGACAGCGCCATCAGGATATTGCCGCGAATGCGCGCCTGGAGGTTCTCATAGGTCACGCTGGGGCCGTCCTTCACAAGGGGGTCCAGCATGGTCTCGAAGGCCTTGAACGCCGGCTCGATGGGCACGTTGAGCAGTTCGATGCCGAGGGCCTGCGCCAGCGCCCGCGCATCCGCCAAGCTCTCCTCGGAGGAGTACCGGGAGGGCATGGTCACCCCTACCACGTTTTCCGCCCCCAGCGCGTCCACCCCCACACACGCCACCAGCGAGGAATCCACCCCCCCGCTCAGTCCCACCAGCGCCCCTTGGAATCCGTTCTTCCGCACGTAGTCGCGCGTGCCCGTCACCAGCGCGCGGTAGACCTCCTCTTCCTCGCAGAGGGGCTCGCCCATCGGCGGAGGAGGAATCTCCGGCTTCTTCCGCCCGCCGATGGTTGCGCCAGCGGGAAGGGCGATGCGGGCGACCTTTTCCTCCTCCTCCCGCTTGCGGCGACGAGGGTCGTGCAGCCGGCGGCGGAATACTGCCTCCAGGTCCACATCCACCACCACCAGAGCCTCCTCGAACGCCGGCGCGCGTGCGACCAGTTCCCCATCCGGCCCCAGGAGCATGCTCTGGCCGTCGAAGACCAGTTCGTCCTGCCCGCCCACCAGGTTCACATAGGCGATGAACGCCCCCGTATCGCTGGCGCGGGTGGCGAGCATCTGCCGCCTCGTCTCGAACCTCCCCACACAGTACGGAGAAGAGGAGATGTTCACCAGCAGTTCGGCTCCGGCGTCCAGCGCCTGCGCGGTCGGCGGGCCGTCCGGATACCAGATGTCCTCACACACGCTCACCCCCACGACCACGGGGGGCCCCTCCGGGCTCGGCAACTCCAGCACCGCGTTCCCCTCCCCCGCCCCGAAATAGCGGTCCTCGTCGAACACGCCATAGGTGGGGAGAAATGCCTTGTGGTAGACCGCGGCCACCTTGCCGTCGTGCATCACCGCGGCCGCGTTGTAGAGATCATCCTTCCGGTCCGCGAACCCGCACACCGCCACCGATGCCTTCACCTCTGCGGCGATCTCGCGAAGGGCGCGCATGTTGGCCGCGATGAACTCCGGCTTCAGCAGCAGGTCCTCCGGGGGGTAGCCGGTCACCGCCAACTCGGGCAGCGCGACCAGATCGGCGCCCTGCCCCTCCGCCTCCCGGATGGCGCGCACGATCCGATCCCGGTTCCCCTGGATGTCCCCAACCGTCACGTTTATCTGAGCCAGCGCGATGCGAAGCAGTCTCATGCCATCCCTCTGTCTGCTCGGCGTGCAGACGCCGTCTCTGGCATCCGCCGCGGCCTCTAATACGCCTCCACCCACACCGGGCTCGACCAGGTGGTCTTCTCGCCGGGCTGTTTCACCCGCACGAACACGTAGTGCCGCCCCGGGCCGAAGTCAACGGGTACCGACCAGGCGTACTTGGCGAGCTTGGGCTTCTCGGTGGCCGCCAGCCGGCCGTCGAGGAACAGGTCGATCCGGTCGATCACGTGATCGGGGTCCGGGTCCTGGAGCGCGACCAGGCAGGTGTAGGTGCCCGCGCGGCGCGCGATGCGCGCCCCCATGTCCTCTCCGTCCACGGTGAAGTTGAGCTGCAGGTTGCGGTCGGCGGTGCTGTAGGTGCGCCGGGACCAGAGCGCGTCGAGTATCGCCTCCCGGCTCAGTTCGCGCGCCAACGCCACCGTCCACGTTTTCCCCAGGCCCCACTTCCGATCGTGCTGGTCCTCGTCCCCCGCCGCGCCCACGTGCCAGCCCGCGTCGAGCAGCGCGATGTATGCCCTTTCCTCTCTCTCGTCGCGCACCTCCACCAGGGCCATCGCGCTGTCGGCCGCGGGGGAATGGTGGAACCCCTGGAAGTCG
>JALGTT010000365.1 GCA_029821235.1 Candidatus Hebobacteria bacterium
CGCCACCACGAACACCGCGCTCGGCCCGTCCACCGGCCCCAGCAGATACACCAGCGCCACACACCCCAACGCGGCCCCGCACAGATCGGCCGCGTACAACTTGCTCACCTGCGCGGGGAACTTGGTGAGGGCCAGACAGATGCAGATGCCGCTGAACACGAAGGGAACGGAGATCACCAGATAGGTGACCACGATGCCCGCAATGGCGCCCACCGACGCCTCGGCGACAAATGGAATCCGCAGATGGATGAGAAACGATGCCACCGCGCTCACCGCGAAACCCAGCGCCGCCTGGGCCATCCGGCGTTTCGCCTGCGCGGGAGTGAAGTGCGCGGGAGCTAGGTAGACCAGCAGCGCGCCCGCGGTCATCCCGAACATCGCCACCGAGATGGCCATGAAGGCGAAGTGATACCACATGGTCACGCTGAAGATACGAGTCAGCAGGATCTCGTACATCAGCGTGGCAAGCGCGACCAGCGCCACCCCGAGGTAGGCGCGCGGTCCCGCGCTGGGTCGCTCGGCCATCGCGCGCCCCCGTCTCACGGCCTGAAAAGGCGCACGTCCGGGTCAGCCAGCGCCCGATAGTGTTTCTTGTCGCCGGTGTGAAGTCTGCGGTGCCCTGTCACGGAAACAGCACGTGAGAAGCGACGTGCTCGCCGGAGTCGGTTCACTGCCTTCCTCACTTCGCGGATGCCGCGGCGGCCGCGCCACAGACCGAAGGCCGGATGGTCGGTCACCCGCATCTTTGGTCTGCCAGGCCTTCTCACAACCCCAACTCCTCGCTGATCTCCTGCATCGCCTTCACCCCGATGTCGAGGAACTCCATCAGCGGGATTCCGAGTCCGCTTTCGCAGGCACTGATCTGATCGCGGTTGACGGCGCGGGCGAAACTCTTCTCCTTCATGCGGTTGGCCACGAACTGGGCGTCTATCGCCGACAACTTCTTCTCGTCTCTGATGAGCGCGGAGGCGACGATCAGCCCGGTGAGCGGGTCCACCGACCAGAGGGCCTTGTCCAGCAGGGATTCCCGCGGGGCCTTGTCCGCATGGGCGAGCACTGCGTGCACCACCTCCGCGGGCAGGCCCTTCTCCTCCAGAATCTTCGCCCCGATGATGGCGTGCTGGTCCGGCGACTTGGCCGTCTGATCGTAGTCAACATCGTGCAGCAACCCCGCCAGCCGCCAGGTAGCGACATCGCCTCCCAGCCGTTCTGCCAGCGCGCCCATCACCGCCTCGCACGCCAGACAATGCTTGACCAGATTCTTCGTCTTCACCTGTGAGGTCAACAGCGCCAGCGCCTCTGAACGATCCATCCCATTGCCTCCTATCCTTCGATCCCGGCCATTCTCCGGAACTCCTCCTCTGTGAGAACGGCCACCCCCAACTCCCGCGCCCGCTCGTACTTCGACCCCGGGTTCTCACCCACCACCACGTAGTCGGTCCGCTTGCTCACCGACGATGCAGCCCGGCCCCTCTGCGCTTTGACGATCTGCTCTGCCTCCGCGCGCGGCATGGACAGCGCGCCGGTGAACACCACCGTCTTTCCCGCGAACGGCCCCCCGGCCGCGGTGCGAGCAGCCGGGGCCTCCGGCTGGACCCCCGCGCGCCGCAGTTTCTCCAGCAGTTTCTTCGTCTGCTCCTGCCGAAAGAAGGCCGCGATGGAGGCGGCGATCTTGGGGCCCACCTCCGGGGTCTCGGCCAGTTCCTCCTCGCTCGCCTCGGCCAGCTTGTCCAGGGAGCCGAACCGTTCGGCGAGGACTTCCGCGACGTGTTCGCCGACGTGTCTGATCCCCAGCGCGTAGATGAGTCGCGCCAGGGTGGGGTGTTTGACGCTCTCCAGGGAGTCGAGCACATTCTGCGCCGACTTGTCGCCCAGCCGCTCCAGGCCGAGGAGCTGGTCCTTGGTGAGGAAGAATAGATCCGCGGGGTCCCGCACCAGTTTCTTCGCGACGAGTTGCGCGATGAGCGCCGGTCCGATGCCGTCCGCATTCAGCGCGCCGCGGGAGAAGAAGTGCTCGATGCGGCCCAGGTCGCCTCCGCGCCGCACACCGGACACCTGACAGGCATCTTGAACTTGCGCTCCCGGCCGGTGCGCTTGCTGGCGATCACGCTCACCACCTCGGGGATGACGTCCCCGGCCTTGCGGACGACCACGGTGTCCCCGATGCGCACGTCCTTGCGCGCCACTTCGTCCTCGTTGTGCAAAGTGGCGTGCTGCACGGTGGACCCGGAGACCACCACCGGCTCCATCACCGCCACCGGCGTGAGCGCCCCAGTGCGCCCCACGGAGACGATGATGTCCTTCACCACCGTCACCTCTTCCTCGGGCGGGAACTTGTAGGCCACCGCCCACCGCGGGCTGCGGGACACATGTCCCAATTCCTGTTGCAGCGCGAGCGAGTCCACCTTCACCACCACCCCGTCGGTCCCATAGGTGAGATCGCGGTGCTTCTCCTGCCATTCGAGGCAGTAGGCCGCGGCCGCCTCGATCCCGCGGCACAGCCGGCTGTGAGGACTGGCCTTGAACCCGGCCGCCTTCAGGTAGTCGAGAATCTCGTGGTGGTACTCGAACTCCACCCCCTCCGCCGCGCCGATGCCGTAGCAGATCATCGCCAGCCGCCGGCCTGCGGTGATGCTCGAGTCGAGTTGGCGGACGGAGCCCGCGGCCGCGTTGCGCGGATTGGCGAAGGGAGGCTCCCCGGCGGCCTCCCGCTCCTGGTTGATGCGCGCGAACTCCCGCTTGTCGAGGTACACCTCGCCCCTCACCTCGAGCAGGGGCGGCGGGTTCTCCGTCAACATGCGGAGGGGAATCGCCCGAATCGTGCGCAGGTTGACGGTGACGTCTTCGCCCGTGAATCCGTCCCCGCGGGTGGCCCCCCGGGTGAAGATGCCGTTCTCGTAGGTGAGGGACACCGCCAGGCCGTCCACGTTGGCGTTTCACCCTGCCGTCGAAAGCGCGAAGTTCCTCGGCATCGAACGCGTTGCCCAGGCTGAGCATAGGGATGCGGTGCTCGACGGTGGCGAACTCATCCAGGGGCGGTGCGCCGACCCGCTGGGTGGGAGAATCCGGGGTCACCAACGCGGGGTACTGCGACTCCAGGTCCTCCAATTCCCGCATCAGCCGATCGTACTCGGCGTCGCTCACCTCC
>JALGTT010000366.1 GCA_029821235.1 Candidatus Hebobacteria bacterium
CTGATCCGGCATGAGGTGAAGTACGGGGTGTTCGGTGGTGTCGCTGAACTCGGCGCTCTGCGCGTCCTCCCAGCCGCAGACGTGGCGGGCGAACTCGATCACCGCGCACTGCATCCCCAGGCAGAGGCCGAGGAAGGGGACCTTGTTCTCCCGGCAGTGGCGGATCGCTTGGATCTTCCCCTCCACCCCGCGGTCGCCGTAGCCTCCCGGCACTACCACCCCCGAGACTCCCTCCAGCAACTTCTCGGGGCCGTGTTTCTCGATCTCCTCGGAGTCCACGCGGCGCACCTCCACCTCCGCGTCGTTGGCGATGCCTCCGTGCTTTATCGCCTCGGTGACGCTGATGTAGGAGTCCTGGAGGGCCATGTACTTGCCCACCATCGCTACCGTAACCTTGTGCGTCGGCTTTCGCACGCGGGAGACCACCTGCTCCCACTCCGAGTGGTCCGGCTTGCCGTCGATCCCCAGGCGGTCGGCGACCAGGCCGCCGAAGCCCTGCTCCTCGAAGATCAAGGGCAGTTCGTAGACGGAATCCGTGTCCAGCCCCTCGATCACCGCCTCGGGCGAGACGTCGCAGAAGAGGCTGAGTTTGTCCCTCATCTCCTTGGTGAGGGGTCTGCGGGATCGGCAGAGAAGGATATCGGGCTGGATGCCGATGTTCCTCAGTTCCCGCACGCTGTGCTGGGTGGGCTTGGTCTTGCTCTCGCCGGAGGGCCCGACATAGGGGATGAGGGTGACGTGGATGAAGAGCGTGTTCTCCGTCCCGAGTTCCCGGCGCATCTGGCGGATGGCCTCCAGGAACGGCTGGCCCTCGATGTCGCCGACGGTGCCGCCGATCTCGCAGATGACCAGTTCGGCCTTGTCCTGCTCCCCCACCCCGTGGATGCGGCGCTTGATCTCATCGGTGAGGTGGGGGATCACCTGCACCGTCTTGCCCAGGTACTCGCCGGCGCGTTCCTTCTCGATCACCGCGCCGTAGACCTGGCCGCTGGTGACATTGCTGAGGCGGGTGAGGTTGAGATCCACGAAGCGCTCGTAGTGCCCGAGGTCGAGGTCGGTCTCGGCGCCGTCGTCGGTGACGAACACCTCCCCGTGCTGGAAGGGGCTCATGGTGCCGGCGTCCACATTGAGGTAGGGATCGATCTTCTGGATGGTCACCTTCCGCCCCCGGTCCTTGAGCAACCGCCCCAGGCACGCCGTGGTGATGCCCTTGCCGACAGATGAGACCACCCCACCGGTTACGAAGATGAACTTCCTCATGATTGCTGCCTTTCGTCTGCGGTGTTGTGCTGCACTCTCCCGTTCCGGGGGTCGAGCACCAGGGCGCCTCGGCCGAGCGCGCGCGCCCCGCGCACCAGGTGCTGGAGAAACTCGTGGGCCCGCCCGACCGCCTCCGGCACCCCGGCCCCGCGCGCCAGATGGGCCGCGATGGCGGCGGATAGCGCGCAGCCGGTGCCGTGGAAGGGACCGCCGGGGATTCGGGGTGAGGAAATGGCCCGTTCGTCATCGGGTCCGACGAGCAGGTCGTTTACAACTTCGCCGCGCTGGTGTCCGCCTTTAACCAGCACCCAAGTCGCCCCTTGGCAACGGAGTTTCTGCGCCGCCTCCCGCGCCTCCTCCCGGCCGGTGATTTCTATTCCCGACAGCGCCTCCGCCTCCGGCAGATTCGGCGTGAGCACGGTGGCGAGGGGAATCAGCCGCTCCTTCAGCGCTTCGATCCCGCGGTCGGACAACAGATGGGTGCCATCCTTGGCGACCACCACCGGGTCCACCACCAGAGGTCCTCGAAAGCGCCCCCGCAACACCTCCGCGACGGTCTCCACCACCTCCTCGGAGGAGAGCATCCCGGTCTTCGCGGCGGCCACCGGCAGATCGTCGAGCACGGCCTCGATCTGCGCCCTGACAACGGAACTCGGCGCCTCCCAGGCGCCGAGCACTCCCTGCGTATTCTGTGCGGTGAGGGCGGTGATGGCGCACGCCCCGAAGGCCCCCAGGGCGGCGAACACTTTGAGGTCCATCTC
>JALGTT010000367.1 GCA_029821235.1 Candidatus Hebobacteria bacterium
CAGCAAGGGCGCTCGGTGCGGGAGGGCCTTGCGGAGGGCGGCGCGGTCGTAGACGTACAACAGAGGAGTCCCCTCCATCGAGAAGGTCCAGCGCGGCTCCTCTCCCTTCACCAGCGCCCAGCAGAGGGGCGTGTAGTCGCTCTGCATCGCCTGGAACAGCACGTAGTCCGCGGCCGCGGCCTCTTCTTCGTCCCCGATGAACTGAACGCGCGGGTCGAGCGCGCCGGCCCGCTGTTGCATGGTGAGCAGGCTGATGGTCCCCTTCGGGATCACCAGCACGGTGGGCGTTTCCTCCGCCACCTGGTTGAGGAAGGCGGGAGCCTCCTGGAGCACCTGGCCCCAGTAGATGGTCTCGAATCCGCGCCCGGCCGCGCCGCGCGCGCCCCCGACCAGGGAGTTGTAGTAGGCGAGTTGATAGGGGTGGAGCGAGATCAGGGAGCGCACGCCGGGCATGAGCAGTAGCGCGCCCAACAGCATCCCCACCAGCAGCGTGGAGCGCCGCGGCACGGACTGATTCCGCTCCAGGGCCGTCGTCAGCCGCGCCCGCGCCAGCGCGAAACCGCCGCCCGCCAGCGCCGCGAGAAACGGAAACGCCGGCAGGAAGAGGCGCGCGCCGTTGTACTTGGGGCTGGCGGGCAGGGCGCTGGGCAGGAGCGCGACCAGCAGCCCCAGCAGGAGCAGCGTCTGCTCCGGCGGCCGCCCGCGGCGCGGCCGGCACACCACCGCCCCGGCCGCGGCGAGGAGCAGCACCGCCAGCGGTGTGGTGACCGCGGTCACCACGAACGGGTAGTGCCAGGGCGCGTACTGGTGCAATTCGCCGAGATACCACACATTGTAGGCGGCGTGGCCGGTGTGGAAGGCGAGGTATTCCCGCAGCCGGGAAAGCGTGTCATACCACATCCAGGGCCAGCCGGCGTAGAAGACGGCCGGCCCCACCACCAGCAGAGGCATCAGCCACTGCCGCCACTGCCGCCGCCACCAGACGAGGCCGTACGGAATCAAGATCAGGGGGATGAAGAAGGCGTTGAGTTTGCAGAGGAGGGCGAGCCCGAAGGCCACCCCCGCGAGCGCCGCCAGGCGGCAGCTCTGCCTTCGCAGCGACTCCGCCATCAGGGCGACGGTGATGAAGAACGCGCCCGTTACGGGCATGTCGAGGGCGGCGAAGTGCGCATGGGCGAAGGCGCGCGGCAGAGAGGCGAAGGCGAGGGCGGCGAATAGCGCGCCGGCCCGTCCCCAGAGCCGTCGGGTGAAGACGTAGAGCGCGCAGACGGTGAGCGCAAACCAGATCGCGCTGGGCAGGCGGTAGGAGGCGAGGCCGGGTAGCAGCCGCCCGAAGACATGGTAGAACACGCCTGCATCGAGTTTCGGCAGCGGCGGGTGTTCGTGGTTGAGGGACCACACCTCGGCCAGCCCCTGTGGACGCAGTTTGTCGAAATCCCCCCGCAGCACCGCCCCCCACCAGGCGGCGTATTCGACGCCGGCGGACATGTAGTGCTGCTCGTCATAGGTGATCCCATAGGAGTTGGCGGTGAGCGCCACCGCCAGCAGGGAGACCAGGAACAACAGCGCCACCAGGGCCCATTCGGCGCGGGTCACCGGCGCGGCCCCCCGCGGCCCAGGCGTCGCAGTTTCCACGGCAGAAGCAGCGCCTCGGTTACGATGGAGCCGCTCATCTTCGACTTTCCGGCGCGGCGTTCGGTGAAGCAGATGGGGACCTCGGTCACGCGGAATCCCGCCCGCAACGTGCGATAGGCCATCTCGATCTGGAAGCCGTAGCCCCGCGTGGCTACCGCCCCCAGGTCAATCGTCTCCAGCACCTCGCGCCGCCAGCACCGGAACCCCGCGGTCAGGTCCCGCACGGGCGCCCGCAGCACCGCCCGCACGTAGAGGTTCCCGGATCGGCTGAGCAGCCTTCTCCGCAGGTCCCAGCCCTCGGTGCGGCCGCCGGGCACATAGCGGGACCCGATCGCCAGGTCTGCCTCCGCCAGCGCCGCCAGCAGGCGAGGGAGGTGCGAGATAGGCGGGGCCGAGGCCCTCTTTTGCCGCGCGGTGGAGCACCCGCACGCGCGGCTCGCGGGCGGCCGCTTTGTCGGCGAGCGCGCCGGTGCCGTCCGGCGAGTTGTCGTCCACCACCAGCAGCCTCCACCCTCCCTCGAGGGCGAGCACGGCCTCCATCAGAGCGGGCAGCAGTTCCCGCTCATTGTAGGTGGGGACGACCACCAGCGCGCGGCCGGGGTCGGGGCTCTGAGACCGCTCTGCTATCTCCATCCCTGACAAATGCTCCCTCCTCTGCTACAATACCTCGGCCGGCCATGCGAATACTCATGATCTCGCCGAGCTTTCACCCGGCCGTAGGTGGCGTAGAGACGCACGTGCGCCGCGTGTCCGCCTGCCTGGCGGAGGCCGGACATCAAGTCTCCGTGCTCACCCACTCGCACGCTCCCTGCGAGGAGCGCCTCGGCCCGGTGACGGTGCACCGGCTGCCGCGCGTGGGGTGGGCCGCCGCGTGGCGTCTGGCCCGCCCTCACATCGCCCGGGCGGAGGTAGTTCATTGCCACGATGCCTACAGTTATCTTCATTTCTACCTTCCCTCCCGATGGCTTCCCCCGCGCCGGCCGGTATTCGTCACTTTTCACGGCTATGAGGGATATCCCATCCCCCCCGAGGCCAGGCGAAGGCGGCGGTTCGTGCGGCGGCGGGTGCAGGACGCGCTGTGTATGGGAGATTTCATCTGCAAGCACTACGGGACGCGCTGCTTCGCGGTCTCCTACGGGGGTGTGGACCCGGCGCCGGACCCCTCTCCCCCGCCGGAGCAGCCCTCCGCGCTGTTCGTCGGGCGGCTGGCGGAGGACACGTCGGTGATGGCCTACCTGAAGGCGGTGGTGAGGCTGAGAGAGGAACACGGCCG
>JALGTT010000368.1 GCA_029821235.1 Candidatus Hebobacteria bacterium
GGGCTGAAATAGTCGTCGCGGTCGCCAGCGCCCGCGGGTATGCGCGGCCGCAGGCGCCGTTCGAGAATGCGGAGCGCGTACTCGTCAAGCGGCTGGAGCAAAGGTTGGAACGCGTGCGCGAAGGTCGCCATATTCGACTTGACCGCGTGATCCAGCAGCGTAACCGCCTGTCGCATGACATCGGCCATGGAGGCCGGAGGCCCACCAATGCCTGCCTCCTCCAGCACCCTCGCCAGAAGCTCCTCTGCCTCCTTCTCTGCGACCGCCTCGCCCACTGGCAACTGCTGCTGGCCCGTCTTTGCATCCTCCAGCAATCCCCTCAGCGACGGTTCGCATGCGCGGGCCAGCTCTGCCATCGTCCCGGCCGCGCTCTGCTGGAACAGGTGGTACGGAACGTACAAGTACCGCCACTTCACCTTCCCCCTGGATGACGTCCTGCACCATTCCACTGCCGCCTGCGCCTTCAGCGGTACGAGTTCGTCTGTCTTACCCTTCAGTTCGCACAACAAGTACTGCCCGTTGGTGAGACGCACCATGAAGTCGGGAACATACAATGCCCGGTGCCCATCGGGTTTCAGGTAGTCAACCATCAACTTTTGCGGCCCCGCATTCTTGGCGAAAGCGGCGACGTCTCCCGCAAAGTCGCAGAACCCGGCAAATGCCTGCTCGAACTCGTTCGCGCAGGGCACCAGGTTGAACATCGTCCGCTCTGCCTTCACCGCTGGACGCTTGGCTGTACTGGTCGCCTGGTAGGGCTTCCAGGTGGAGAGTCTCACTCCTCGACTAAGGCGCCTGCGCTCGTGCTTGTGTACGGTCCGCGCCAGGATCAGCGGCGTAAAGGTCGCTCGCACGTGCTCCATCACATCGGCATCCCGCATCCGATGGTCCACCTCGCCAGAGTACAGATCCACCTCCCGCTCGAAGAGAACTTTCGAGATGAACTCCTCCAGCAGGGGCGTCAATACTTGGTGCGGATTGGAGATTCGGCAGGCCCGGCCCAGCATCTGCGCGAAGTACCCCGCTGCTGACCATGCACTGGACAGCAACCCCGCGTCCAGTTCCATCCGGGCTACCACCCCGTCCGTGAAGAGGTGCCTCTCCCTGTACTCGATCTTCCCCTCCCTCTTCTTGCCCACGGGAAGCGGCCGGAACCTCTCTCGGAAATATGATCTCACTTCCTCGAAGGTCAGCCCCTCCAGCTCGGCGGTCGTCTCCACCGCGTCCGACACCAGCGGGACTTCGATCTCGAGGTCCTCGACCGGTTTTCTCTTGTGGTCCACGAAGATCGTCACGCTCTGCTTGAGAACCTTGCGGACCGGCTGGGTCGCGATGTCCAGCCCCTCCTGCGCCAACTCCTCTTCGTACAACCTGCGGAATGCCGGATGGTGTACCACCGTCACCGTTTCCAGCATGTTCTCCTGCGGAAACATCAACCGCAAGCCGCGGCCAAGCGTCTGTTCCGGCAGGATTCCCGACTGCGCAGAGTACGGGCGTAGCGGGACGATCGTCGTTACATTCCTCACGTCCCACCCCTCCCGTAACATCAGCACCGACACGACGCACCGGAACTTGCTGTCCTTCCTGTCCAATTCGCGGGACATCTCGCGCAACGCCTGCAGGTCCTCGGGCTTCATCCCGGCTTCGCTCTCGATAAACTCCTTGACCTCTCGCCCTCCGCGAACTACTTTCTTGATCCGGCCCTTCAAACGCGTGTGTATATTGAGCACGCGCCCCTTCAACAGCGGAAAACCCTTGCCATCGCTGTTCAGGTAGTCCGCGATCTCGTTCGCGGACTTCGCGTCCTCCGTCATCACGAAGAGGATCGGCTTGCGCACATTGCTCAGTTCCCTGTACGTCTTCGCATAGCGTTGGTGCGCCGGCATCTTGCTGTCGCCGTGAACAACCAACTCCTCCGACTCCCCCAGCACCGGCACCTTCACGATCCCCGCGTCCACCGCCTCGCCCAGCGGGAAATCGCAGATGATATGCCGGAAAAGCTCGCCATT
>JALGTT010000369.1 GCA_029821235.1 Candidatus Hebobacteria bacterium
TATCTGGAGGAGGGGATCGTGAGAGCCGAGGCGGCCGGGCTGACGCGCGACCACCTGGTAGTTGACCCCGGCTTCGGGTTCGGGAAGACGGTGGAGCACAACCTGGAGATGCTGAGGAGGCTGGGCGAGTTCCGGTGCCTGGGCTGCGCGGTGATGATCGGCACCTCGCGGAAGAGCACGATAGGAATACTGCTCGATGACGCGCCCCCGGAGGAGCGCCTGGAGGGCACCGCAGCCACGGTGGCGCTGGCCGTCGCCGCAGGGGCGGACCTGGTGCGGGTGCACGATGTCGAGGAAATGGCGCGGGTGGCGCGCATCGCGGACGCGGTGGTGAGGGGCGGACGCGGTGGTGAGGGTGCAGCATCAGCCGCCGCCCGGCTCCGAACACAAGTGGGCGCACGAGAAAGCCTGAGCCGCACGGACTCCCAACCCCGGCCTGTGGACGGATGACATGGCTCACATCGCATATCTGGCTCTGGGCTCCAACCTCGGCGACCGGGAGGGATATCTGCGCGCGGCGATTGCCCTCCTGAAGGAAGCGCCGGGAGTGAACTTGCGGCGCTGTTCCCGCGTCTATGAGACAGAGCCGGTGGGCGTGACCGAGCAGCCGCGGTTCCTCAACATGGTGGTCGAGGTGGAGGCCGAGGGAACGCCCCGCGACCTGCTCGCGCTGGCGAAGGGCATCGAGCGGGAACTCGGCCGCAAGCGCCGCGAGCGGTGGGGGCCGCGGGAGATTGACATTGACGTGCTCATCTTCGATGATGAGACGGTGAGCGACGACGACCTGAAGGTGCCTCATCCCCACATGTGGGAGCGGGCCTTCGTGATGGTGCCGCTGGCGGAACTGGCGCCGGAGATCGAGTCGCCGACCGGGGAGCGAGCCGCCGACCTGGCGGCGCGGCTCGCGGAGGAACAGAGCATCCATGCTTCGATACGCCTACGAAGCGAAACAGACTGACGGCGAGATAGAGCGCGGCCTGATGGAGGCCGAGAGCGCGCAGGTGGTGGAGCGGCAACTGACCGCGCAGGGCTACCAGGTGATCAGCGTCAACCCGGTGGTGGAGCCCGCCGCGGTGAAGCCCTGGGACGCCTCTATCAGGCAGTACGTGCAGCCCGTCCTCTATCCGGTCAACAGCAAGCAGATCGCCCAGTTCTTCACTTCCCTGCGGGTGTTGATGTCGGCCGGGATGACGATTGCGGAGGCGATGGCCCACCTCTCCCGCCAGACCCGCAACCACACCCTCAGGCGGGTGGCGCGGGAGGCGGCCGAGGCGGCGACCAAGGGAAAGCCGATGTCCACGGTGCTGAAGAGGTTTCCCGGCGCCTTCAGCAAGGCTACCCTCGCCGCGGTGGAGGCGGCGGAACAGTCGGGGATGATGGAGCAGGCCGCGGACCTGCTGGCCAAGTACTACGACCGCACCTACCAGTTGGAGATGACCTACCGCTGGCAGACCTTCTATCCGAAGATCCTGGTCGTCTGCGCCATCCTCATCCCCACCCTGAAGACGCTGATTCTGGAGTCCTTCGACGCCTGGATCCAGTTGGTGTGGGCGCGCAGCGTACCGGTGCTGCTGCTGATCGCGGGGCTTTGGTACGGATGGCGGGCACTGATGAAACTGCCCGGGTTGGGGAAAGCGATTGACGGCATCAAGATCCGCATTCCCTGGTTCGGCAGCCTCTCCCGGCGCATCAGCACCGCGCGCTGGGCGCGGTCTCTCTCCATGCTGCTGGGGGCCGGCGTGCCCATCCACCAGGCGATGGTGGCTGCGGCCGCCGCCACCGGGAACAAGGCGATGGAGGCCTCCCTGGTGAGGGAGGCGGAAGGAGTGCTGCGCGGCCGGCCCCTCTCCGAGGTGATCAAGAACAGCCGGGAGATTCCGGCGGGGGCGGTTGACCTCATCACCGTCGCCGAGCGTTCGGGCTCCATCGAGAGCGCGCTGGACAAGGTGGCGGAGTACTACGAGACGGAAACCGAGGTGGGAGGGAAGCAGACCGCGGTCGCGGTGGGAGTGATCGCCTATCTGATCATTGCGGCGGTCATCGCGTTCATCGTGATCACCTCCTGGCGTGGGTTGGGGCAGCAGTACGAATCATTCATGAGTCCGTAGGAGACGCACATGCCATTGGTCGCCAAGACCATCTCCGAGGTGCGGCAGCAGGTCGCCGCCGCGCGTCGGG
>JALGTT010000022.1 GCA_029821235.1 Candidatus Hebobacteria bacterium
CATCTCCTGGAAGATCCCCGCCACCAGCGGCTTCCGCCCCACATGCCAGGGCATGAACGGATTCACCAGGCCCGCGGTGGCCATCCCACCCAGGAAGCCGTAGCGCTCGATCAGCGTCGTCTCCGCCCCCCTGCGCGCCGCCGCCACCGCCGCCGCGATACCGGCCGGCCCGCCGCCCACTACCAGCACCTGGCCCATCTTCACACCTCCGGAGAGAATCGGGGCTGGCCTAGACTACGGTGGCGAATAGGTGTTTCCTTCCAGGCAGCGCGCGGGTCGCTACCGCGGCTGGTTCAACATGCACGCGCAGATGTAGTCGCCGTAATAACTTCCCGCCGCCCACGCGACGAGAGTGATGAGAGTCACCATCACGAACCAATAGGCGACGGTCTTCTTCCAGCCTGCGATGCGGGCCACCAGCAGCAACCCGGGGAGGCTGAGGCCTGGGCCGCCCAGCAGCAGCGCCAGCGCGGGACCGACCGCGAAGTGCTTCAGCAGCAGCCCCTTGGTGAAGACCACCTCGGTGAGCATGGGGAAATACATCAGGGTGGAGAAGACGGCCGCGGTCAGCACCGGAAGGAAGTGATTGCCCTGGGGAGTGCCGAATGCGAATCGGTTCTCATCGCCGCCCACCGGCATGATCCACGGGAGGGGAATCCGGTTGACCACAATCGCGATCACGATCACGGCGGGGATGAAGATGGGCAGAATCATCTTCAGCAGGGCCCATGTCTGCCGGCCCCATTCCGCGGCCTCCTCGCGCCCGAACCAGCGACGCGCCAGCATCAGCAGCCCCATCAATCCGGCCATCACCAGGCCCAGCCGCACCCACATGCCCACCGGCGGAATGCCCAGCGTGAAGGTGTGGGCCGCCGAAGCGCCTGCCCAGGGAAGGTTGAATTGCACCGAGCCGCCCTTCTGCGGGAATATGCTCAGATGGTCGAAGCCAAACCAGGCGCCGAAGATGAGCACCACGACCAGGAGTCCGATAAACATCTCCGCCTTGCGCGCGTGGGCTGGATTTTCCCCTCCCACCAGGGCGATCTCCGGTGCGGTGTCAATCTGAAGTTGGCGCGCTCTCTCCTCCTTCCGGAAGAGGAACGCCAT
This sequence comes from Candidatus Hebobacteria bacterium, assembly GCA_029821235.1. Taxonomy (GTDB): domain Bacteria; phylum Armatimonadota; class Hebobacteria; order Hebobacterales; family Hebobacteraceae; genus S016-27. Next base: position 1,108 of record JALGTT010000022.1, read on the forward strand.
CGCCAGACCGACCAGCACCGCGATGACGGGGACCGTGAAGAGACGCCACAGGGCCAGCATGGGCCCGATCACCTGATAGGTGAAGACGGTGTTGATGATGTGGATGGCGGGGGCGGCGAAGACGAAACAGAAGGCCGGGCCGATGCCCGCTCCCCGGCGCAGGATCCCCGCGAAGATGGGAACCACATTGCAGGAGCAAACCGCGAGCACATTGCCCGACAGGGCGGAGGCGGTGTAGGAGAGAAAGCGGTTCGCCTTCGCCCCGAAGTACTTCATCACCGACTGGCTGGGAACGAAGACGACGATCGCTCCGGCGAGCAGAAACGCAGGCAACACCACGGTAACTGCGTTCAGTGTGAAGACACAGCACCGGAAGAGATTGACGGCTTCGCCGAGGGTGCCCAAACCTGCCTCCGCATCGATCATCGGGAGGCCTCCCCGAGGACCGGAAGGCCCGTTGGATGAAGCGCTCCGCCACTATCCTGCGCGATGGGTGTTAACTACCTGTGACGGAATCGCGGCAGTTTCTCGCCGCGGGGCTAGCCGCTCTCCTCCGCCGCGCGGCTGGGCACCAGCAGCCTGGGCACGAGCGAGCCGTCTTCCACCTCCAGCACCACGGTGTCCCCCTCCCGGAACTCGCCCTGGAGAATGCCGCGGGCGACCGGGTTCTCCACCATCCGCTGCACGGTTCGGCGCAGGGGTCTCGCTCCATACTCGGGGTCGAATCCCTCCCGCGCCAGCAGCTTGCGCGCCTCCTCGCTCACCTCCAGTTTGATGCCTCTCTCGGCGAGTTGCTCCCGCAGCCGCGAGAGCAGAAGGTCCACGATCTGCTCGATCTGCTCCTCGTTGAGCGGATGGAAGATGATGATCTCGTCAATCCGGTTCAACAACTCCGGCCGGAAGGTGCGCCTCAGTTCGGCCATCACCTCCTCCCGGTCCAGTTCATACCGCGCGGCCTCATCCTTGGCCAGCCCCAGGGTGGCGGCCGAGCGGAGATGCTTGCTGCCCAGGTTGCTGGTCATGATGATGACGGTGTTCTTGAAATCCACCACCCGCCCGGCCGCATCGGTCAGCCGGCCGTCCTCCAGAATCTGCAGGAGGATGTTGAACACGTCCGGGTGGGCCTTCTCGATCTCGTCGAGCAGAATCACGCGGTAGGGGCGCCGCCTCACCGCCTCCGTCAGTTGTCCGCCCTCCTCGTAGCCCACATAGCCGGGCGGCGCGCCGATCATGCGGGACACCGCGAACCGCTCCATGTACTCCGACATGTCGAGGCGGACCATCGCCTCCTCGTCGTCGAACAGGAATTCCGCCAGCGCCCGCGCCAGTTCCGTCTTGCCGACGCCGGTGGGGCCGAGGAAGATGAACGACCCGATGGGCCGCTTGGCGTCCTTCAGCCCGGCGCGCGCCCGCCGGATCGCCTCTGAGACCGCATGCACGGCCTCCTCCTGGCCGATCACGCGCTTGTGGAGTTCCTCCTCCATGCGCAGCAACTTCTCGCTCTCCTCCTCGAACATGCGGGACACCGGAATGCCCGTCCAGGAGGCGACGATCTGCGCCACGTCCTCGGCGGTGACGGTCGCGTCCCGGGTCTCCGCCTTCTCCTCCCATTCTTTCTGGCGCTCTTCGAGCCGGGCCCGCAGCACCTCGATCTCCTGCTTGCACCGGGCGGCGGCCTCGTACTCTTGCTTGAGGGCCGCCTCCTCCCGCTGCTGTTCGAGGCGCGCGATCTGCCCCTCGATCTCCGCGATCTCCGGCGGCGACATCACCGCCGCCAGATGCTTCTTCGAGCCGGCCTCGTCCATCAGGTCAATCGCCTTGTCCGGCAGGAATCGGTCGGTGATGTACCGGGCCGCCAGCCTGGCGGCCGTCTCCAGGGCCTCGTCCTCGTACTTCACCTGATGGTGCTGCTCGTAGCGTTCGCGCAGGCCCCGCAGGATCTCCACCGTCTCCTCCACGCTCGGCTCCTCGACGTACACCGGGGCGAACCTGCGCTCCAGGGCGGGGTCCTTCTCGATGTGCTTGCGGTACTCGTCCAGGGTGGTCGCGCCCACGCACTGGAGTTCCCCGCGCGCCAGCGCGGGCTTCAGCATGTTGGAGGCGTCGATCGCGCCCTCCGCCGCGCCCGCGCCCACGACGGTATGCAACTCGTCGATGAAGAGGATGATCTCGCCCTTGGCGCGGCGGATCTCGTCCATCACCGCCTTCATCCGCTCCTCGAACTCCCCGCGGAACTTCGACCCGGCCACCATGGCACCCAGGTCCAGGGCCAGCACGCGCTTGTTCTTCAGGGTCCTCGGCACCTGGCCGGAGACGATCTTCTGGGCCAGCCCCTCCACCACCGCGGTCTTCCCCACCCCCGGCTCGCCGATCAGCACCGGGTTATTCTTGGTGCGGCGGCTGAGCACTTGAATGACCCGCTGGATCTCCGCGCTCCGGCCGATCACCGGGTCCAGCTTCCCCCCCTTGGCCAGCGCGGTCAGATCGCGGGCGTATTTCTCCAGTGCCTGGTAGCGTGACTCGGCCCCCTCATCCGACACCCGCTGGCCGCCCCTGATGTCCACCAGCGCGCGTTCGATGCCCTCCGCGGTGACCCCGCGGGAGCGGAGGATGCGCGCCGCCTCCGAGCGGCCGTGGACGACGATCGCCAGCAGCAGATGCTCGACTGCGATCAGGCTGTCCTTCATCTTCTGCGCTTGCTCCCAGGCGATTCGCTCCACCACCTCCAGCAGGGCGGGAGTGGCGTAGATCTGCCCGGTGCCGCCCCCCTGACCCTCCACCTTGGGGGCGCGCGCGAGCGCCGCCTCCAGGTCTCTCTTCACTCCCACGGAATCGCCGCCCGCGCGGTCGAGGATCTGCGCGGCCAGGCCGTCGGTTCCCTCCAGCAGGCCCAGCAGCAGATGCTCCACATCCAACTGCGCGTGCTGATACCGCCGCATGACCGATTGGCTGGTCATCAGCGCCTGTTTCGCTCTATCGGTGAACTTGTTTATGTCCATTTGCTTGCTCCCACAACAGTGCCGACCGGGATCAGCCCGCGGCACGGCGCTTCTGACGGCGCAGTCTTTGCACCTCCCGCTCCATCTCCTCCAGTTGCTGTTGCATCTCCTGGCGGATTTCTTCCCGCATGGTCTCCATGCGCTCCAACAACTTCAGCACCATCTCCACGCCGGCCAGGTTCACGCCCACCTGGGTGAGCCGCTGAATCTGGCGCAGGCGCTCGATATCCTGGTCCGAGTAGAACCGAATATTGTGTTCGTTGCGCGCCGGCTTCACCAGCCCCAAGCGCTCGTACAAACGCAGCGTCTGGGGGTGCATGTCCACCAGCCTGGCGGCAACGCTGATCACGTACACAGGTTGATCGCTGCGTCCTCTCATCTCTCACACCCCCTCCCCTCGCCCGCGGCCGGAGCACTGGGAGCGGCCCCGCCTCGTCCCCCGCTCGCTCTCAAATGGCATCTCGCTCCACTGCTCATGGTTACTCACCTCCGGCTCGACGATTCTGCTACGACCGCGACGGAGCCGCGCGCGGATTCCACTTCCGCAGGGCGGCCAGCCGCGCGATGAGTTCTTTCTCCTCCGCGCTCAGCCGCTTCGGGACCACCACCTTGACCGTCAGGTAGAGGTCTCCGCGGCCTCCGCCCTTGAGCCGCGGCATGCCCTTTCCGGCGAGGCGCAACTTCTGGCCCGACGATACGCCGGGCGGCAGTTTGGTCGTCACCTTGCCGTCCAGGGTGGGCGCCTCGATCTCCGCGCCGAGGGCCGCCTCCGGAAAGGTGACCGCCACCTCGCCGTAGAGGTCGTCCCCGCGCCGGGTGAAGTACCGGTGAGGGGCGATCTTCGCGATCAGGTAGAGATCGCCCCGCTCGCCGCTGGGGCCGGGCAGGCCCTGGCCGGCGAGGCGGATCTTCGCTCCGTTCCGCACCCCGGGCGGGATCTTCACCTCCAACTTCTTCACCTGCTCGACCTGGCCGCGCCCACCGCAGGAGGGACAGGGCTGTCCCCCTCCCCCGAGACCCGTCCCCCCGCAGGAGGGGCAGGGGCGCGGAATGGGGATGCTCACCTGGCGGGTGACGCCGTGATAGGCGTCGGCGAGCGTCAGTTCGATCGGCGCCTGGAGATCCTGGCCGCGTTGGCGGCCTGGCCTGCGCCCCCGGCCGCCGAGCAAGTCCTCCAGCAGATCCTCGAAGCCGCCCACCCCGAATCCGGGCGAGCCGGTGGTGAACCAGAAGTCGCCGAAGGGAGCGCCCGCGCCCTGCCGGAAGGCCTCTCCCGCGCGGCCGACCTGGTCGTACTCCCGGCGCTTCTTGGGGTCGCTCAACACCGCGAACGCCTCGCTGACCTCCTTGAACCTGCGTTCCGCCTCCTTGTCCCCGGGGTTCACGTCGGGGTGGTACTTCCGGGCGAGCCGCCGGAAGGCGCGCTTGATCTCCTTCTCGTCGGCATCCCGGCTGACGCCCAATATTTCATAATAGTCCCGTGGGCCTGCTGCCACTGTCATCACCGCACGCAGGGAATCACCGTTTCGCTCAACCCGACTCTATCTCCAACCTCACCGGATGCGGCGGGCTCACCTTCGGGAGCCTGATCTCCAGCACGCCGTCCCGGTAACTGGCCTTCACCTGAGAGGTGTCCACCGGCGCCGCCAGTCGAAAGGACCGGCGAAACCGCCCCGCGGGCCGCTCCCGGCGGACGCACGTCCCCTCCTCCCGCGGCTCGCGCTCTCCCTCTATGGTGAGCGACGCCCCATCCACTCGCAACTCGATGTCCTCCCTGTCCAGCCCCGGGAGGTCCATGGACAGCACGAGTTCTTCTTCGCGCTCGAAGATGTCCACGGGAGGCCGCCAGAGATCGTCCTCCGCCCGGTCGGGGAATCCGACCTCCACCCGGGAGGCGAACTCGTTCAGCCCCTCCTGCAGACGGGCCATCTGGTCGAAGATGTTCGATCCCAGGATATCCATGGCTCTTCCCTCCAAAGGTGGGGCGAGCTCAGTTGCTCTCTTTGTACTCCGCGTCTATCACGCCATCGTCTCCGCCGCCTTCGCCTCCGCCCTCGCCGGCCGGGCTCTCGCCGCTGGGCGGCTGCGAGGAGGCCTGCTGGTAGGCGCTCTCCGTCACCTTGGAGAACAACTGCTGCAACCTGTCGGCGGCATTGCGGATGCGGTTGATGTCATTGCTCTCCAGCGCGCTCCGCACCTCGGAGATCGCCCCCTCCACCTCCTGCCGCTGTTCGGCGGGAACCTTGTCTCCCAGATCGCGCAGGCTGCGCTCCACCGCATAGGTGAGTTGCTCCGCCTGGTTCCTGACCTCCACGGTCTCCTTCCGCCGGCGGTCTTCCTCCGCATGCTCCTGCGCCTCTTTCACCATGCGCTCCACTTCGTCCCGCTCGAGCCGGCTCGACCCGGAGATGGTGATCTGCTGCTTGTTGCCGGTGGCGGTGTCGCGCGCAGAGACGCTGAGGATGCCGTTGACGTCGATGTCGAAGGCGACTTCGATCTTCGGCGTCCCCCGCGGCGCGGGGGGAATGCCGGTGAGGCGGAATCGTCCCAGGCTGCGGTTGTCGGCGGCCATGGGCCTCTCCCCCTGCAGCACGTGGATCTCCACCTCGGTCTGGTTGTCGCTGGCCGTGGTGTAGAGTTCCTTCTTCTGGGTGGGAATGGTGGTGTTCCGCGGGATCATCACGTTCATCACGCCTCCCACCGTCTCCACCCCCAGCGAGAGCGGAGTGACGTCCAACAGCACTACGTTGTCCACCTCGCGGACGATGATCCCGGCCTGGATGGCGGCCCCCATCGCCACCACCTCATCCGCGTTCACGCCCTTGTGCGGCTCCTTGTTGGTGAGTTTGCGGATCAGCTCCTGTACCATCGGCATGCGGGTGGCTCCACCCACCAGCACCACCGCGTCCAGTTCGTCCACGTTGATCTTGGCGTCCTTGAGCGCCTGCTCGAAGGGCCCCACCATCCGCTCCAGCAGATCCTGGGTGAGTTCCTCGAACTTCGCCCGCGTGAGGTTCATGTCGAGGTGCTTCGGTCCGGTCTGGTCGGCGGTGATGAAGGGGAGGTTGATGGTGGTCTGCAACTGGCTGGACAATTCCACCTTGGCCTTCTCGGCCGCCTCGCGCAGGCGCTGGAGGGCCTGGCGGTCCTTGCGCAGGTCTATGCCCTGCTCCTTCTGGAACTCGTCGGCCACGTAGTTGACGATCCGCTCGTCCCAGTCGTCCCCGCCGAGGTGGGTGTCACCATTGGTCGCCCTCACCGCGTTGACCTTGTCTCCGATCTCCAGCAGCGAGACGTCGAAGGTGCCTCCGCCCAAGTCCCACACCAGGATGGTCTGCTCCTTGGCCTCGTCCCGGCCGAAGCCGTAGGCGAGCGAGGCGGCGGTGGGCTCGTTGATGATCCGCAGCACCTCCAGCCCCGCGATCTCTCCTGCATTCTTGGTGGCCGTCCGCTGCGCGTCGTTGAAGTAGGCGGGAACGGTGATGACGGCCTTGGTAACCGGCTCGCCGAGGTAGGCCTCCGCGTCCTCCTTCAGTTTGCGGAGGATCATCGCCGAGATCTCCTCGGGGGTGTAATCCTTGTCACCGATGCGCACCACCGCGGCGCCGTTGGAGGCCTCCGTCACCCGGTAGGGGACCATCGCCCGCTCCTGCTCGACCTCCGAGTAGCGGCGCCCCATGAAGCGCTTGATCGAGTGGACGGTGTTCTCGGCGTTGATGATCGCCTGTCGCTTGGCGGGCTGCCCCACCAGCCTCTCGCCGCTCTTGGTGAACCCCACCACAGAGGGCGTCAGCCGACCGCCCTCCGCGTTGGGAATCACCACCGGCTCGCCGCCTTCGATCACCGCCACCACGGAGTTGGTGGTTCCCAGGTCAATTCCGATAACTTTCGCCATCTGAGTTCCTCCCTAGACACTTTCCGGCGGGGCTATGTGCTCCCAGGCCCGCCCTGTGAAGTCACACGTCAACTTGCGGCGCCGAGAAGTCAGGCTCTCCGCGGTCCTGCAATACATTAGTACGCTCAATTATAGAGACTTGATAATGGTATTGTCAAGTCCAAACGCGAAATCTCTTTGCACCAATAGCGGCCAGAGAGACAGGGCGGGGTGACGTAGTGGTGTGTTGGGCCCTGTGCGAAAACTAGGAGCCGCTCATGCCTGACAGCACGCGCAACTGCTCCTGCGCCACCCACTTGAGGTTCCCCTCCGCGCGCGCCTCCAACTTCCGCAGCGGCTCCACCGCTCTGGGGTCTCCGATCTCCCCCAGCGCCACCGCCACCCATCTCTGGACGACTTCTGGGCCGGTGTCGAGGGCGGCGATCAAGTCGGGCACGGCCTCCCGGCCCATCGCGGCGAGCGCTCTGGACACCTGATACTGGAGTTCCACGCCCGCTTCCCCGCTGGCGAGGACCGAGAGCAGCGGATTGATGGCCTTGGTGCCGATGTCCCCGAGGGCGCTCACCGCGGCATCCACCACCCGCCAGTCCGGGTCGGAGAGCGCTTTCACCAGCGGGGGCACCGCGGCGACATTGCCCTTCCATCCCAGGGCCAGCGCCGCCTCCGCTCTCACCTCACTATCCTCGTCCCTCAGCGCCTCTGCCAGCGCGGCGTTGGCGGCTGGAGAACCGATCCCGATCATGCCGGAGGCGGCCGCCCGCCTCAGCAGCACGTTCGGCGACTTCAGGGTTCTGATCAACGGCGGAATCGCGGGGGTGCCTATCCGCCGCAGTGCCAGGATGGCCCCGTCTCGATAGGCCTTCTCAGTGTCGGTGAGGGTCGCCAGGATGGGTTCCACCGCCCGCGGGTCGCGGAGCAATCCCAGCGCGGTGGCCGCCGCCAGGCGGTGGTCCTTGTCGGTGAGGAAGGGGATCAGCGCCGGGGTAGCGCTCCGGTCCCCTATCAATCCGAGGGCCGCGATGGCATTGCCGATTTGTCCACCCTCTTGAAGATTGTACAGCGCCGCCGGGACCGCGGCCCGCACCTTCTGTTTGCCGAGATTGTCCAGGCACTGCCGGCGGAGGTTCGCGTCCACCGCGTAGCAGCCGTCTATCAGCGCCGCTATGCCCACGTCGCCCAACTGCGACAGGGCCTGTGCCGCACCCCCATATCCGGAGCGCTCGGTGAGCAGGAACCTCACCGGGGCCGCCACCTCAGCCTGGGATTCCGCCACCTTGGCCTTGTCCTTCGGATCACTGCCCAGCCCCAACTGCACCAGGCCCTTCACCGCCTCGTCCTTTGTCCCGCCCCCGGCCGCCAGGGCCCGCATCAGGGTTGGTATCGAGCGCTTCCCTATCTTGACCAGGGCCTGGCGCGCCCACCGCCTGGGGGCCTCCTCCTGGTCCTGAAGGATCACGCCGAGCGCGGCGATGGCCTTGTCCGTTCCGATCTCCCCCAGCGCCTGCGCCGCCTTGCTCCGGCGGATGACCGGCTGCGCGGGCAGGGAGTCAACCAGTTTCCCCGACTCCAACAGCGCGCGCGCCGCCTCCACCCTCACCTTCATGTCATTGGTGCCCAGGGCGCGCAACAGGCGCTGCTTGGCCACCGAGCGCGCGATCAGCCACCCGATCAACGCCAGCGCGATCACGGAGATTACGATATAGGTCCATGGACGGCGTCGCTCTTCCATCCCGTGCTCCTTGCTCGTCTCGCTCACGCCTCGTCCTTCCACGCCCACGCCGACATTCCTCCCGTCCCAGACCCCTTTGTACAGGACCCTCTGGAATTGCGGCGAAGACTTCTATCCATCTGTGCAGTTCACCGGGGACACACCTCGTGCCGCGTCGGCGAAAACGGAGCCAACCCAGAGCATCCAAGCCTCCTGCTCCTGCCCCATCTCGCCCTCCCTCGGCGCGGGCGGTGGGAGCGGCCGCGGCCGTTTTCCTCGCCGTGCTCGCCGTCTACCTGTTCACCATCTGCCCGACGGTGATCGACCAGGACAGCGGAGAACTGGTGGCGGCCGCGCATGTCCTCGGGGTGCCCCACCCCACGGGATATCCATTGTGGACGCTCCTGGCGCGCGCCTGCGATTTCCTGCCCGTTGGTCACACCAGCGCCTACCGGGTGGCCCTCCTCTCCGCCGTCTCCGGGGCCGCCGCGGCCGCGCTGCTCGCCTGGCTGGTGGCATCGCTCACCGGTCTGGCGCTTCCGGGCGCGTTGGCGGGGATCGCCTTCGCCCTCTGGCTCCCCACCTGGAGCCAGGCGGTGCGGCCGGAGGTGTACGCGCTGGAGGCCCTGCTGTTCGCGGTCTTTCTCATCGCCCTGTGGCGGTGGCATGATGAGCGCTCCCCCCGGCGGCTTCTCTGGGTGGCGCTCAGCGCGGGGGGCGTCGCCATGCACCACCGCACCGGATTCCTGGCCGCGGGCCCGGCGCTGATCGCCGCCTTCTGGCTGACCCGGCCGCGGCGCCTCCGCGGCCTCCTGTCGGCCGGGGCGCTCTTCATCACCCCCTTCCTCTGCTATCTCTACCTCCCGATTCGCGCCGCCGCCCGCCCGCCGATGAACTGGGGCTACCCCGCCACCGCGGAGCGGTTTCTCTACCACGTCCTCGGCCGCCAGTACGCGCGCTGGGCCTTCGCCAATCCCCTGGAGCAGGCCGCCAGGGAGGCGGGCAGACTGCTCGGGGAGGCGCTCGCCGGTCCCGTCTGGCCCTCCGTGCTCCTCGCCGCAGTCGGCCTGCCATTCATACTCTGGGGAATGGCGAAGTGGTCTCGCGCCAGGCCGGCGGTGGCGCTCCCGCTCATCGCCGGCGCGGCCCTGCTCGCCCTGTGGGTGGTGGAATGGGGAGACACCAGCGACCCGAAGGTCTGGCTCACCCCCCTGGGATTGGTGCTCGCCATGTTCGGGGGCGCGGG
>JALGTT010000370.1 GCA_029821235.1 Candidatus Hebobacteria bacterium
GCGAACCTCTCGCAACTGCTGGCCGTCCTCCGCCGCGCCGGGCTGGTCGAGAGCCGCCGCGAGGGACATGCCGTCTACTACCGCGTCCGCGACCGCCGCATCTTCGCCGTGATCGACCACATGCGGGAGATTCTCGCCGACCAACTGGCACATCTGGAGGACCTGGCGGCCGCGCTGGGCGCCTAACGCGCGATGAACACGAGACTGAAGCAGTTCCTGATACTCCTGGGCGTATTTCTCGCCGCCTATCTCCTGCCCGTGGAAAGCCACCGGGTGCAGGGCGCGCTGGTGGAGGCCTTCGCCATGCTCCACGAGTACGCCCGCCGGCACGTGCTCCTCTGCCTGGTGCCCGCGTTGTTCATCGCGGGGGCGATCTCCGTCTTCGTCAGCAAGGCATCGGTGATGCGCTACTTCGGTCCGACCGCGAACAAGTTCCTGGCTTACTCGGTGGCCTCGGTCTCGGGGACCATCCTCGCCGTCTGCTCCTGCACGGTGCTGCCCCTGTTCGCGGGCATCTACTCCCGCGGCGCGGGGATCGGCCCGGCGACGGCGTTCCTGTACTCCGGCCCCGCCATCAACGTGCTCGCCATCATCCTCACCGCCCGCGTGCTCGGGTTCGCGACCTCGGACAGGAAGAGGGCGAGCGGACTTTGTGGCAGACGGCCGCCTACTTTGCCGTCATGGTTGGGGTGCTCGTATTCGCCAACTGGGGCCGCCCCGCCGCGGACGACCCGGGGATATGGGCCATCCTCTATGCGGTCAAGTGGTGGATCACCGCGCTCCTGCTGGCGGCGCTCGGATTCATGCTGGCGCGCTGGTTCCGCCCGGCCGAACTCAAAGAATGGACCTCCGCCACCTGGACCTTTGCCTGGCAGATTCTCCCCCTGCTGTTCGCGGGGGTGCTGGCCGCCGGGTTCCTGCTGGGCCGGCCGGGGCACATGGCTCTCATCCCCGAGCACTGGGTGGCCCGCCTGGTGGGCGGCAATTCCCTATGGGCCAACCTGTTCGCCTCGGTCTCCGGCGCGCTGATGTACTTCGCCACTCTCACCGAGGTGCCCATCCTCCAGGGGCTGCTCGGCGCGGGCATGGGAAAGGGGCCGGCCCTCGCCCTGCTGCTCGCCGGGCCCTCCCTCAGCCTGCCCAACATGCTCGTGGTGGGCGGCATCATGGGCTGGCGGAAGACGGCGGTGTACGTTTGCCTGGTGGTGGTACTCGCTACCGCCACGGGGATGCTATACGGAACCATCACTTCCTGAGGAGGCAGTGTGGATGAAGAGAGTGCAAGTCCTGGGCACCGGATGCCCGAAGTGCCAGCAGACCGCTGCCAACGCGAAGCAGGCGGCGGAGGCCGCCGGCGTGCAGATCGAGCTGGAGAAGGTCGAGAAACCGGCCGATATCGCCAAGTTCGGCGTGATGTTCACGCCGGCCCTCGCCATTGACGGAGAGGTCAAGGTATCGGGCAGGATTCCGACTGTGGACGAGATCAAAGGGTGGCTGAGCGCATAGCGCGGCAGCTTGAGAGAAAGAAGGCAATACCATGCCCTGGTTCGCGGGAGTGTCGAGATCGGAGATCAACTGGAACCCTACCATAGACGAGGAGAAATGCGTTCGCTGCGGCATGTGCATGAACTGCGGCAAGAAGGTCTTCGAGTGGCGTGACGGCCGACCCGTCGTGGTCAACCCCACGGCCTGCGTGGTCGGCTGCTCCACCTGTGCGAACCTTTGCCTTGGAAACGCGATCACGTTCCCGCCGCTGGCGGACTTGCGCGCTCTCTACCGCGAGCGCAAGGTGTGGAACGCGGTCAGGCGTACGTTGATCGAGGAAGGTATTCTCCCGGCACACGAACGGCCAGATGGGGAGAAATGATGACGAACCGTGAGGCGGGAGGCGCCCTAACGGAAATCCTCGTTCTCAGTTGGTCGCCCGTCGCCGTCAAGTTTATTCCCAAAGGCCAGACGCCGCCACGGCTCCACGCGCCCCACCGGCGTCGCTTCTGCCAAGTACTGATGGAGGCGCGACGTGGCGAAGCGGCCGCTGACGCCGGAGAACGTCTCCTGTCCCGCGGCGGCGTCTGCGCTGGGTTTCAGGCCGCTGCCGAAGAAGCTGGCCTCCGGCGAGATGCCGGCAAGATTCGATATCTTCGCCAGCGCAGAGGCGGGCCGACGCACCATCGAATCCATGCCTCGCCTGGAGCAAGGGAAGTACGCGGCCGTAGCGGTGTTGCCGCTGGCGGAGGCGGGGGCCAACTGCGAAGCCGATGTCGTGGTCGTCGAAGGCTTGCCAGAACAGCTCATGTGGCTGGCCCTGGCGTGCGTCCATGAGACCGGAGGAAGGCTCGAGTTCAGCACCGCGGTGCTGCAGGCGACGTGTGTTGATGCGGCAATCCTTCCTTTCCTCACAGGAAGGCCGAAC
>JALGTT010000371.1 GCA_029821235.1 Candidatus Hebobacteria bacterium
GCGGCCAAGGTGGTGGACTGGTATTCGGCCGAGGTGGAACACGGTCCCCTGGATGAGCCCTTCAACAACGACTGGGTGTTCAAGGAGGTGCGGCCGCGCGCGCCCCGGGTCAATCCCGTCCTGGTGGAGATGCTGCGGCGGCTGAAGCCGGGGGGCGGAATCGTCATCCCGCCGGGGAACGCGCACGAGAGCACCTACACCTTCTTCCTGCTGTCAGGGCTGTGGGAGGAGTTGCAGGCGGCGCGGGAGCGCGGAGTGCGGGTGACGCTGGTGTGCAACCCCCACAACCTGCTGTTGACCGCGGGCTATCGGGTGGCCGACTATCTCCGCGCGGTGGAGCAGGCGGTCTCCTTCGCCAGGGGAGGGGCCTCCGCGCGGGCGGAGGAGTTCATCGACCGGGTGGTGGTGAACGATCCCTCCGCGGCCTCCGAGAAGGCGCAGCAGATGATGCGAGGGGAGGGGATCCCGGCGGTGGTCAAGCAGGAACTGCTCCATCGCACTCCATGCGGCGCGGTTACGCTCACGCCCGAGGAGAAGGCGGAACTGGAGGCGAGGGGACTGGAGGTGTGGCACCGGCCCATGCTGGAGGTGCGGACGGTCGCCATCCGCGGGATCGAGACCGAAGCGGTATCCTACCGGCCCGAAAGCCTGGTCGAGGCGATTCTGGCGCCGGCCGGGAAGTGAGGAAACATGCGCGCGCAGGCGGGTATGGTGGTGAAGACGAGTCTGCTGGCGGGCGCACTGGGCCTGTGCCTGTGGGCGGCGGCCTGCCGCGCGCCCGCGCGTGAAGAACCGATGAAACGGATAGCACCGCCTCCGGCGGGAAAACTCTATCACGGCGTCTACCCCGGGGGGAAGACCGGGGAAGAGGACGATATCACACCGGCGGACGTCAGTTCCTACGAGACGACGGTGGGCCGGCCGGTCGCCTGGGTGTATTTCTCGAACAACTGGTATCGCAGCCCCGAGTTTCCATGGGAGACCGCCGAGTTCATCCGCGCGGCCGGCGCGGTGCCCTACATCCGGCTGATGCTGAGGGGAGAGGACAACACCCAGGGGGAGTACACGGTCGCGCGGATCATCTCCGGCGGGTGCGATGCTCTGCTGCGGGCGTGGGCCGCGCGAGCGCGCGAGTTCGCAACCCCCCTCATCGTGGAGTACGGGACCGAGTGCAACGGTCAGTGGTTCCCCTGGAACGGCAAGCACCATGGGGCGGGGCGGCTGGACGGCTACGGCGACCCGGCGCGGCCGGACGGCCCCGAGCGCTTCGCGGCGGCCTTCCGCAGGATCGTCACCGTGATGCGGGAGGCGGGGGCGGACAACATCACGTGGGTGTTCCACGTGGACACCGGGGACGATCCCGAGGCGGCGTGGAACCGGCTGGAGAACTACTACCCGGGCGATGAATTCGTGGACTGGATCGCGGTCAGCGGCTACGGCCCTCAGGAGCCGAACTCGGACGATGCTCCGACGTTTCGGGAGTTGATGGATCCATGCTACCAGAGGCTCACCGCGCTGGCGCCCGCGAAGCCGGTGATCGTGGCGGAGTTCGGCTGCACGGCGGGCAATCCGCTCGTCTCGCCCGACCGGTGGGCGAGCGCGGCGCTGGACGACATCCTGGGGCACAGGTGGCCGCGGGTGATCGGGTTTTCGTGGTGGAACGAGTGGTGGGAGAACGACGACAATCCCGCCCACGATACCAACATGCGGGTTCAGGACTCCCCGGCGCTGGCGAAGGTGTTCCGCGACAAACTGGCGGAGGCCGGGGAGGAGATAGTGGACCGGCCGCTCGTCAAGTGAGAGGGAGGGGGGAAACAAAGGAAGGCAGAAAAGCGTCGGCCTGTCCGTGAAGTGAGTCGGAAGGGCCGACAGCGTGGTACTTGCAGCGGCCCTCTCTGCAGGGTCCGGCGGAAAGGACAAGAGGCAGTGAAGAAGAGGTGCTGATCGAGGACGGCAAGATCGCGGCGGTGGGACCCGGGGTGTCGGCCGGCGAGCGGTGCGAGGTGATTGACGCCTCCGGGCTGATCGTGGCCCCGGGCTATGTCGATGTCCACGTCCACGGGAGCGCGGGGCACGACACCATGGACGGAACGACGGAGGCGATCGCGGGAATGGCGAAGTTCTTCGCCACCCGCGGGGTCACCTCGTTCTGTCCCACCACCCTCACCGCCAGCAGGGAAGCGATCATGGCCTCCGTCAAGGCGGTGCACGAGTGCCAGCAGAATCCTCCGGAGGGGGCGCGTCCCCTTGGCGTCCACCTGGAGGGGCCCTACATCGAGGTCGGCAAGAAGGGCGCGCAGCCGGAGCAGTACGTGCGGCCGGCCGAGGCGGATGAGTACCGGGAGTTCTTCTCCCTGGGCAACATCAAGGCGATCACCTTGGCGCCGGAGATCGAGGAGAACAAGGACCTCATCTCCTTCGCCCGCAGCCGGGGGGCGGCGGCGGTGGTGGGCCACTCGGACGCCAGTTACGAGCAACTCGCGGAGGCGGTGAAGTTGGGATTGAACCACGCCACCCACACCTTCAACCAGATGGGGCCTCTGCACCACCGCAAGCCGGGAACGGTGGGCGGGGTGCTGCTCCTCGACGAGATCTACGCGGAGTTCATCGCCGACGGCGTGCACCTGCACCCGGCGATCGTGGACCTCATCGTGCGCCTCAAGGGGCCGGACCGGGCGGTGGCGATCACCGATGCCATCAGCGGGGCCGGCATGCCCGACGGCGAGTACGAATTGGGCGGCCAGAAGATCGTGGTCAAGGACGGCGCGGTGCGGCTCGCGGACGGCACCCTGGCCGGGAGTTGCCTGACGCTCGACCGGGCGGTCCGCAATATCGCCAAGTTCACCGGCCGGCCGGTGGCGGAGTGCATCCGGATGGCCACCCTCACCCCCGCGCGCTCCATCGGCGTGGCGGACCGGAAGGGCAGCCTCGAGCCGGGGAAGGATGCAGACGTGGTGCTGCTCACCCCCGACCTGGAGGTGAAGGCCACCATGGTGATGGGCGAGGTGGTATATCAGGCCTAGGGCGACATCGAATCTCCGGCCCCCGGGGCCGGGAATGGGGGAGACGAACATGTCCGGCGACCCCGTGCCAGTGGTGACGGAGCTGAACCTTTACGTGGACGACGCGGCGCTCGAGTTCTTGCCGCGGCGGGATGCCACACGCCTCCAGGTGCTTCCCATGCAACTCGTGGGCGGCAAACTGGTGGTGGCGATGGTCAACCCGGGCGACCTCCTCAAACTGGACGAGCTGCGCCGGATCACCGGGTGCGAGATCCAGCCGGCGCGCGCCGATCTGAAGGTGATAGACCGCGGCATCCAGCGGTTCTACGGGGAGAAGGACGAACTGGAGACGGCCTCCGCGCTGGTGGAGCCCGGGCTGGTGGTGCAGACGGAC
>JALGTT010000372.1 GCA_029821235.1 Candidatus Hebobacteria bacterium
CGACCGCCGCGCGGCCCCGGCACTCCTCGACATGTTCGACAGGCCCGACGCGCTGAAGGGACCGCTCGCGGCAAGCACTGCATACACGAATCCCGCCACCGCCGCACACTGGGCACTGGCAGAGTTGTTCGGGCAAGACGTGCAGCATCGGCGGATGATGCCCGTCAGCAGGCCGGAGAAACTGGAGCAGATGCGCCGGCAATGGCGCAAGCGCATAGAGGGGGAACGGAAACGGTGAGAAAGCGCCGCCTCCTGTGTCCGACCTGCGAAGCCGGCTTGTAGGGCGGGCTTTCCCAAGCCCGCCTATATTCGGGCCTCGTCACGCTAAGCCGTATCGCCCTGCCGGCATCTCGATGGCTGGCATGGGATTCCACTTCGCCAAGGCTTCGGAGGACAAGGTTGCCAACCCTACAGTACGCCACAATCGCAGATTGCAAATCTGCGCCACAGTGCTGCGCGGGCGGGCCGCTTTGGCCGCCGTTATGCCCGGCAGGAGGCGAATTCGTGTCCGCCGAAGAGCGAGCACATGCTGGAGCCCCGGGAGATTGATGGGCGGGACCTCCTCGCCTGCCCGGCCTGCGGGTGGGTATTCTACAACAACTCCGCGCCGTGCGTGGGGGTGGTGGTGAGGCGCGGACAGGCGGAAGAGGTGCTGCTGGTCAAGCGGGCGATCGAGCCGTTCAAGGGTTGGTGGGACATCCCCGGCGGGTTCCTGGAGTCCGGCGAGCACCCCGCGGAGGCGGCCAGGAGGGAGGCCTTGGAGGAGACCGGCCTGGAAGTCGAACCGATCGAGGTCCTCGATTTCTACATGGACGTGTACGGCCCCGACAACGAACCCACCCTGAACATCTGCTACCTCGCCCAGGTGGTCGGCGGCGAGGAGCAGGCGGGGAGCGACGCGGAGGGGCTGGGGTGGTTTCCCCTGGACGCGCTGCCGGAGAAGATCGCCTTCAACTGGGAGCGGGAGGCGCTCGAGAAGATCCGCGCCCGCCGCTCCGAAGAAGCCTAGCCATCGGAAGGATGCGCGCCGAGCGCGAAGAAGAAACCTCTGGAGCCGGCTGACGGCCAGTCAGCCACATATCCTTGGCTTGTCACCTTGACGGATACCGCACCGCGCCGGCGCGGCGATCCGCCCCGCGGGTGCCGCAGCAAGAAGGGGGTCATGGCTATGTACAGGGACGTGAGAAAGCGTTTCTTGTTCTGGTCCGTGATGGCCGCGCTGGTGGTGCTGCCTGGATGCAGGCTGGCGCCGATTGTACGCGAACTCGCGAGGGCCTATCTCTCCGCCCGCTATAAGCCCAAGCCACTGCCGGCGGATGATGACGCGTTCACCGCGCGCAGGCTGGCGGAGGAGGAACTGGCATTCAACCGGCGGACGATGGTGGAGATATACCAGAAGGAGGGGCGGCGGAATCCAGCCTGGGACGACCGGGCCGTCGCCTTCCTCGACGCCTTCGCGCGGTATTTCGCCTGCACCCCCGACTGCCGACTGCCCGCGCGCCAGGGATCTGGTGCCGGAGGCCGAGGCGTTGCTGGAGGCCGGATGCGATGACCCGATGGTGCTGTACTGCTGTGCCACGGCCTACGAGGATGCCGAGCAGAAAGAGCGAGCAGAGGCGTTGTTGCGAGAAGCGCTCGAGGGGTTCGAGGGGAGCAGGTATCCGGGGATCCGCACGGCCTTTGCGCTGATGCGCCTCTCTCGTCTGCTGAACCGGGCGCCCGACCAGCAGACCAGGAACGACGCCGCGATGATGCGCCAGCAGGCGGTGCGCCTGTTCGCCCGCGCCACCGGGGACGGCACCTATCGCCCCGATGAGACGCGCGTCATGCTCGCCCAACTGCGCGCCCAGTGGGATGATCTGGGCCTTGGCGAGAAGCGCGTGTTCTACGAAACGGTGCGCGACACCGCCGGCCATCCACTCTACGTGGAACAGGTGATCGGGGGCATGTACGAGATAGACGCGGCATGGGAGGCGCGCGGCGGCAAACTGGCCTACAAAGTGTCAGAGCGACAGTGGCAGCGCTTCGAAGAGCACTTGAAGAAGGCGCGGGAGTTGCTGGTTGCCGCCTGGAAGGCCCACCCGGAGTTCCCCGACGCGCCCGCGCTGATGATACCGGTGACCGCAGGCGGATACGCCAAACCGTGGGAGACGCCCAGGATGTGGTTCGACCGCGCGGTGGCCGCGCAGTTCGACTTCGGGGAGGCTTACCACCGCCTGCTGTGGTTCATGCGGCCCCGCTGGGGAGGCACATACGACGAGATGTATGCTCTGGGCGTGGAGTGCCTGGAAACCAAACGATTCGACACCGGCGTGCCCTTCTGGTTCTTCGAGGCGGTCCAGCGGATAGCCGTGGACATGGAATGGGACGACGCCTACTGGAAGAAACGGAAGACCTATCCCCGCCTTCAGGAGATGTTTGCCGGCTACGCGGAACAGGGATTGCCGAGCCGTCGTGACTACTACCGCTCGGCCGAGGCGGCGGTCGAGTGGTACTACCAGCACTATGACGAAGCGCGCGGCATTCTCGAGGAACTGGGGGACCGATTCGACGACAGCGTGTTCCCGGACTGGTTCGAGACCCCGGCCGCGCAGGCCAAGCGGGAGATCATGCTTCTGTCGGGAGCCTCGGGGGATGAGATGCAGAGGGCGGAGCGGCTGCGCGCCTCAGGTCGGTTCGAGGAAGCGCTGAAGGCGTATCGCAAGGTGGCGGCCCAGGCCGACGAGGAGGTCGGCAAGTTGGTCCGGGACAGCGTGGTGGCACTGGACATGGAGCGGGAGTTCGCGGACGGCGACTGGGTGAGATTCATGCCGCCGCCGGACTTCGCGGGCTGGAGCTACCGGGCGGGAGACTGGCGATACCTGCCCGATGGAGCGCTGGAGGCGAAATCCTGGGACAAAGGGTTTTGGCTGCTGTGTGACGCGGACCTCGGACGCAGGCTGGAGATCCAGGGAGAGATCGAGTTCGTCGGCGCACCGGAGGGGACGTACAATGAGGCCGGCTTGATGCTGGCCCGCACCGGCATGACGCCGTGCGACTACGTGTACTGGGGGGCCTCCTCGCGCGAGAAGTATGTGAAACTGACTCACAACTACTGGGACGACGAGACGAAGGTCGCCCGCGTGGAGGTGAAGAAGCGCAACACCTTCCTGGTCCAGTTGTGGGATGACCGAATCATCGTCTATCTCAATGACGCCCCGGTGCTGCAATTGAGCGACATGGAGATCACCTCCTACGGAGGGGCGGTCACCTCCGGCCTCTCCTCCTCCGCCGTCGGGCCGGGGCTCACGGTCCGCTACCGCAA
>JALGTT010000373.1 GCA_029821235.1 Candidatus Hebobacteria bacterium
GGCGCGTCCATTGCGAAGCGTGATCCCCCGCCAGGCGGCGAACACGCGGACCACCGGCGCGCCCAGGTCGCGCGCCAGTTTGATCTGCTCCCTCGTCACCAGCAGCTCGTTCTCTCGCTGCTCCACGATGGGGCTGGCGAAGTTGGAGTAACTGGCCACCGCGGGGATATCCAGCCCCAGCGCCGAGGCCTGCGCGCGGATGCGCTCCCTGGCCGCCGCGTCGAGGTCCATGGGATTGGCGTGGGGGCGTTTTGCGGCGATCTCGACCCCGTCATATCCCATCGCCTTCGCGCGCTGGAAGATCTCCTCCAGGCCCAGCCCCGGGCCGTCGTACCAAACACCTGAGAAGGTAACCGTGTAGAGGCCGACTTTCATCTCACCCATCTCCTTCCCTGGTTGCTGTTCGTTGGTTCGCCTCCTCACCCCTTTCGCTTCTGCGTCAGGCGCGCCTGCCGGCGCCTTTCCCCTGGGGAGAGATCAAGTGGTCGCCTTGACACGCCTCCGCCGGTGGAGGCGGAGTGCTGCTTCCATTCGCCCCGGTCGAGCATGGCGTGCCCGGGAGCAAGCTATGGCGACGGTGCGATGCCCGAAATGCGGGACTGTCAACCCGAACGGCCGCCGGCGGCTGGCTCGCTGCTACAAGTGCCACGAAGCGCTCGGGAAATGCCGATACTGCAAGCACTTCGACCTCCGAATACTCGATTGCACCAGCGGCACCCTCCGCTCGGACGAGCACGTGACGGATCCGGACGAGGTCCGCGATTGTCCGGACTTCGTCTCACGGCTCACGGGGGGCGTTTCCCGCGCCCGCCCCACCCGCGCCATCATCACCGGCATCGTCCTGGTCTGGGTGATGGCGCTGGCAGGTGTGGGCGTCTTTCTTCTCCTGCGAGCGTTCACGGAGGAGACCCCTACGACCTCCCTGCACGTGTCGGCCGACGCGCCCTCGTCGGTGATGCAGGACGAGGTGCTTTCGGTCACCGTGTTGGTGGCCAACCAGGGCGGGGTTACCGCCCGCGATGTGATGGTGACGCTGACCGGAAGAGGGATGGCCAACTTGATCTGCCAGGCGGTCACCCCCGAGGAATGTTACTGGGAGGCGACCCCCAAGGCCGCCAGCGCCGCGCTGGGGGACATAGAGGCGGGAACCATTCAATCGGTATCCTATCGCTTTCTGCCGGCAAAGCCCTGCCTGGTGTCTCTCACCGCGCACGTCACCGCCGCCAACCTCCAAGTGCCGGTGCTGGCGCGCGTCGAGTGCCGGGTGCTGCCCTGAGCGCGCGGGCGGCCGGCGGTGAGCAGGGAGGCGCCGGTGGCGCGCAGCCGGATTGACCTGCACGTCCACAGCACCGTCTCGGACGGCACGCTCACCCCGCGCGAGGTGGTGGAGACGGCGGCCGCGGAGGGGCTGACTCTGCTCGCCATCGCCGACCACGACACCACCGACGGGCTGCCGGAGGCGACGGAGGCAGCCCAGGCTGCCGGGCTCAAGTTCGTCCCCGCGGTGGAGTTGAGCGTGGGCGCCTACTCCTACGAGGTGCACATGCTGGGCTACTTCATTCGCTTCGACCACCCGGACGCGCAGGCCACCCTGGCCTGGCTGCGCCAGGCCAGGGATGGGCGCAACGAGGGAATCGTGAAACGCCTGCGGGAACTGGGCGCAGAGGTCGATCTGGCGCGGGTCCGGGAGATCGCTGGCGGCGGGTCGGTGGGACGGCCCCACATCGCGGCCGCGCTGGTGGAGGCGGGCCACGTGGCCTCGGTGAGCGAGGCCTTTCGCCGCTACCTCGGGCGCGGGAAGGCCGCCTATGTGCCCCGGGAGCGCCTCTCGCCCGAGAAGGCCTGCGAGATGATCCGCGCCGCCGGGGGACTTCCGGTGCTCGCGCATCCCGCCAAACTCCCCTCCCGCGATGCGATGGAGGCGTTGCTGGCGGTCGGCGTCGCCGGGCTGGAGGTCTATCACTGCGACCACAGCGAACGCGACAGCGCGGAACTGCTGGCGCTCGTCAGGGAACGCGGTCTGCTGGCGACCGGTGGGACCGATTCCCACGGGCCCCGCAGCGACCGGCCGATTCCCATCGGCGGGGTGCCCGTGCCGGACTGGGTGGAGGAGGAACTGCTGGCGCGCGCCCCGGACTGGTGGAAGAGGCGCTCATGAGTGAATGGCTCCAACAGACGGTCCAGTGGCTGGAGGGCATGCACCTACGGCCGGAGTTGGTGGTTGCCATCATCTCCGCCCTTCCCGTGTTCGAGATTCGGGGAGGGGTGGCGGTGGGCGTCACGCCATTGCTACTGCTGATCGAGCCGGTGAGCAAGTGGTTGTACGGCAATCGGCTCGCAGACCGGGTCCTTCACTGGTTGTTCGCCCGCGCCAGACGCAACGCGGAGATGGTCAACAAGTGGGGGATGGTGGGCCTGGTGGGGTTCGTGGCGATTCCGCTGCCCGGCAGTGGA
>JALGTT010000374.1 GCA_029821235.1 Candidatus Hebobacteria bacterium
CGGGGTGGTGTTGGGTTCGGCCGCCACCACCGTGAAGCCGCCCGCCGCCGCGGCCGCGGTGCCGGTGGCAATGGTCTCTTTCTGTTCCCCGCCGGGCTCCCGCAGGTGCACGTGGATGTCCATCAACCCGGGCACCACCCACAGCCCCTCCGCCTCCACCACCTGTTCCTCGCCCGTCCGCGCCACCTCCCCCACCGCGGCGATCCGGCCGCCCTGGATCAGGACACCCCCCACCGCGTCGAGGCCCGCGGATGGGTCGCGCAGCCGGCCTCCCTCGATGAGAAGATCTCTCACTGGCCGCCTCCCCCGCTCACTGCCGGGCCTCCTGCTCCTGCTCGCAGTAGGCGCAGCGCAATACGCCGACCTCCGGGACCCGCATCATCCGCGCCTCCAGCCCTGGCTCGTGGTTGGTGATGCAGGTCGGGTTCCCGCATTTCACATGTGCCACCACCTCGCGCGGCGCGGGCGGCGGCGTCTTCGCAGTGGCGACCAGCGCCAGCAGCGCCATGCGGACCGGCACCCCGTAGGAGGCCTGCCGGAAGTAGGCCGCCCGGGTGTCCGCGTCCACCGCGTAGTCCACCTCATCCACCCGGGGCAGCGGGTGCATGATGGTGACGTGCCGCCCGATCGCCGACAACAGCGCCCCATCTATCACATAGGAAGCCCGCACCGCCTTCGCCAAGGCGGGATCGCGGAACCGCTCCTTCTGGATGCGGGTGACGTACAGCGCGTCCACCTGGGAGGTGACCGCCTCCGCCAGTTCGGAGTCCGAGACCAGCGGCCCCATGCGCCGCCCGCGCTTCCTCCCCGGCCTCCTCGGAGGCATGGCCAGCGCGTGGAACGAATCGTATTCCTCCGGCACGCAGTCGAACTCCGCCTGCAATCTGCGCTTGACGTACTCCGGCAGGCTCAACTCCGGCGGAGAAATGCACTTCAGGTTGGCGCCGAACCGCGCCAATCCATAGGCCAGCGAGTGCACCGTCCGCGCGTGTGCGAGGTCCCCGCACAGCGCCACATTGAGCCCGGCGATCTTGCCGTGATCGCGGTTGATGGTATAGAGGTCGAGGATGGTCTGAGTGGGGTGTTCGTGGGAGCCGTCTCCTCCGTTGATGATGGGCACCATGCGCCCCAATTCGGCCACCCGCTGCGGGTCCAAGCTCTCCGCCGCCACCAGCGCGGCCCCTTCATGGGGATGGCGAAGCACGATCACGTTGGCGTAACTCGCCACCACCCGGATGGTGTCCGCCAGCCGTTCCCCCTTTGCGGCCGACGACGACTTCGCTTCGGCCACGCTCACCACGCTCCCCCCCAGCCGATGCATCGCCGCCTCGAAGGAGAGCCGCGTGCGCGTGCTGGGCTCGAAGAACAGGGTGGCGAGCACCTGCCCGGCGCACACCTTTCTCAGGGAGGCGGGGTCATCCTGGCCCCGCTTCGCCGTCCGCCGCCGCGGCCGCCCCACCGCCAGAGGCCCGGTCTCCCGGAGCGCGCTCTGGAAGCGATCGGCCAGCCGGAACACCCCCTCGATCTCCTCGTTGGTGAGGTCGAAGATGGACACCAGATTCCTGCCCGCAAGCGAACTCATCGCTCTCCCTCTCCGGGTCGCTCGATGATCACCGCGTCCTCGCCGTCGATCTCCGCGAGTTGCACCGTTACCCGCTCGTCGCGGGAGGTGGGAAGGTTCTTTCCCACATAGTCCGCGCGGATGGGCAGTTCCCGGTGCCCGCGGTCCACCAGCACCGCGAGTTGCACCTGGGCCGGCCTCCCGTGCGCGATCAGCGCGTCCAGCGCGGCGCGGCAGGTGCGGCCCGTGTACAGCACCTCGTCCACCAGCACCACGATCTTGCCGCTCACCGAGAAGGTCATGTGGGTGCGGGAGGGCCGGTCCGGCTGTGGGCCGTCGTCGCGATGCGCGGTGACATCCAACTCCCCAACCGGCACCGGATGCTTCTCGAACTCGGAGATCAGCCGCCCCAGCCGGTGCGCCATCGGCACCCCCCTCGTATGCACGCCCACCAGGCAGACCCCCTCCGCCCCCCGATTGCGCTCCACGATCTCGTGCGCGATCCGCGTCAGGGCCCGCCGAATATCGTCCTTGTCCATGATGGGGCGCCCTTTGCGCCCGGCCCGGCCACAATTAACGCCTGTCCCGCTCAGCGGGACAGGCGCAGATGTCTTGTTGGCCCTGGGCAACTTCACCTTTCTCAGCCTCTCTGGACTGCAGTTAAAAGGCCTGCAATACCCGACGATCTACTTTGTCCCCACTTACTGCCATTCAAGCGCGGCCGCGAGGCCCGCGGACGCGTCCCACGCCTTCACTCGACCGCGAAGATCACTGCATCCCCGTCCTCGAACACCCGCGCAAACCGTTCATCCCCGTCCAGTTGCGCCTCCACCGGCGACCTGCGACGCGCCTCCACCAGCACATAAGAGGCCCCCAACTCCGTTTTCGCCAGTTCGTACAGGTCCATATCCGCCAGTTCGGGCCCGAGCGCCTTGGCCGCCGCGCTCTGCACCAC
>JALGTT010000375.1 GCA_029821235.1 Candidatus Hebobacteria bacterium
ACCGGTGTTGCTCGTGTCCACCGACGACGCGACACTCGCATCCCACTCGATCGCCGCCGGTAGATCCTGTGACGTTACTGACCACCCGTCCGCCGCTAAGGCCGCCCCAGACAGGCTGAGACACAGTGCTACCAGCACTGCGGCCCATACGTACTTCATCTTCGTCATACCTCGCCTCCTTGACAGGGTGGGACATCGAACTTCAACAATAGAGCTCTACTGATGTGATACGGCCTCGACGCTCCAGAGGCGATGGAACGTCAATGCTACCACTTACCACTCGTCCACTCACCACCTCCTCTCGTCCTCGCGAGTTCAGCCGCGAGCAGTCTCGGCGGGCGCATTCGCCCTGCCGGCACGTCCTGCCAGCAACACTTACCGGACTCAACCGGACCGGCCGGTCCAGCTCCGGCAGTGAAGGCTGTGCTTACGCATGGTGAGTTATCAACAAGAATAAAGCCTCGACCCAGGTTTGCAGCCAGCCTTCACTATTGCCCCGCCCGCACAACCGTTCGCAGTCTCGCGACCTGAAGACCCACCCACGTCATGACGCCAGGTTGTTCTGCGCACGGCGCCTAAGGGCACCGGAGAGTCTACCACACACAAGGCTGACAGTCAAGCAAGAGCGCCTCTTCCGAACTGGCCTCCCGCGGCGGGCCACGGAGGGCGGAGGGCGCGGTATCACGATGTGCAACGATCCCGGAATGGATGATGCGTCTCCCTCGAACCTCTCGCAAGAGGCACAGATGCTACCGGGCTCCCAGGATCTCCCTGACGCAGCGGGCGTTCTCCTCCACCTGGTTCCGGTATTTGGGGAACATGCCCACCACCACTGCGTCGGAAGGCTTGATGTTGGCGAAGGCGTACTCGAAGGCGGCCCGCACCGACTCCGGGCTGCCGCACTTGCGATTGGCCGACATGATCTTGAACCCCAGACAGGGCTTCGCCGTCTGCCGGATGGTCTTCGTCATCCGGTCCCGGTCCTCGTCCACGTACTGCTCCCGCGCGTAGGCCTCGCGCTCCACGGCCGGGGCCGCCTTGTAGCCGCGCGCCAGATTGTGGAAGCACGCCATGTAGAAATCCGTCTCCCACCCGCGCTCCTCGCAGTACTCGATCACCTCCGGGATGTGGGTGCCGATGCCGGCCGGAAGCCCGTGGTCGTGGATCGCCTTCAGGTAGTCCCTCACCTGGTCGATCTTGCCCTCGTGCCAGGAGTTGTCCACATGGGTGCCGTGGTGGTAGATGGCGATGGGGCCGAATGACGCGATCTGCGCGATGTTGGCGAAGATGTCCCGGAACTCGGAGGCGGTCTGCGCGATCCACTGGAGCTTGCCGCCGTTGTCCACATGCTCCATGTACATCCGCATGGTGTGGCGGTCGCCGCGGGTCTGGACGGTGTTGATCCCCTGCCGCCAGCACTCGTCCAACAGCGCCTGCAGGCGCGGCATGGTGAAATAGTGCAGCATGTCTCGGTCCATCTCGGCGCTGTAATGGGAAATCCCGCTGATGGGATTCCCGCCGCAGATGAGCCGGGTCACGTCCTTGTCGCCGATCCTGATGGTGGGCAGCAGAGCCACGGTCCTTCACCTCCACATAGCGCTATCAGCATGTTACCCGCGCGGAGGCCAGTCCCTGCACCGCGCGGACCACAGGTCCCCGCCCGGCCGCGCCCGCATCCGAAACGCGCGCACCGGCCGCGCCTCCTCGTGGGACACGACCGGCCGCAACAACGACTACTGGGTGATACCGGCCGGCGAATCCCGCGTCCTGGCCGACATCAAGGGGCCGGGCAAGATCACCCATATCTGGATGACCCAGCAGAACCACTACCGGGAATGTCTGCTCAAGATCACCTGGGACAATGCCCGCCATCCCAGCGTCCTCTGCCCGCTGGGGGACTTCTTCGGCCTGGGGCACGGATTGGTGGCCTCCTATCAGTCGCTGCTGTTCTCGGCCTCCACCCGCTTCCCGTATCAGTTCAACCAGGGATGCGCGCTGAACGCCTATGCCCCCATGCCCTTCCGGGAGCGAGCGCTGGTGGAGTTGGTCAACGAGAGCGCCGAAGACCACCTCCAGTACTTCTACATCGACTACGAACTCACCGACGAGATACCGGAGGAGGCGGGCTATTTCCACGCGGAGTTCCGTCGGGCCAATCCCTTCCGGGGCTGGGGGCCGGAGATCGCAGCCAACGCGGCCGGTTCGCAGTTCGCGAACATCGTCAACAAGGGCCGGCAGGCCTGGGAGCACAACTACGTGATCCTGGAGGCCAAGGGGCAGGGGCACTACCTCGGGTGCAATCTCAGCGTCACCAACTTCCGCGGGGACTGGTGGGGAGAGGGGGACGACATGATCTGGGTGGACGGGTACAAGTGGCCCCCCGACCTGCACGGCACCGGCTCCGAGGACTACCTCAACCAGGCCTGGGGCATGCAGGACAACGCCTTCCTGCGCAACGGCAGCTCCGTCTTCGAGGGCCGCACCACCCTCATGGGTACATCCATCCCCTGGACCGAGGGAGGGTATCAGACGAGTTACGTTCACCACCTCGAAAACCCCGTCCGCTTCACCAGGGAGATCAAGGTGACCATCGAGCACGGCCACGGCAACCACCTGGCCAACGAGATGTCCTCGGTCGCCTACTGGTACGCGGCGAAGCCGACGCGGGCGAAGACCCCGCCGCCGGTGAAGAAGCGGATGCCCGTGTTCCGGGACAACCGCGGCAAGTGGCTGTACGAGAAGAGCAACCAGAGCCCCGGCAGGCCGGTGCCGCTCAACGCGGAGATGAAGCGAATGAAGGAGAAGTGGAGCAAGTTCCGGTCGCGGTAGGGCGCGGCCGGCCGGCCGGGTCATCCAACTTCAGAAGGCACTGACGGAGCTATCGAGCAGGCGCCTGTGCGCTGTCTTCCATCCCGGCGCCGGGTGGTTGGATTCTGCCGCGTCCCACATCCTTGCCGCTACCGCGACAGAATCACTTCGGCATTCCTATGACCGATCGCCTCCCTCCATTGTTCCGGCATGGGGTAACTCCTCAGCCAGTCAACCTGCGGGATCTCCCGGGGGACGTGGAAATAGTCGGTGCCCAGCAGCAACTTGCGCCAGTGCCGCTCCAGGAATCCCTCCGTGAACTTCGGGTCGCGCGTGAGCGCATTGTATCCCGATCCGGCGGAGATGTCGGCATAGAGATTCGAGTACTCCGCGAGCAGCCGGTCGGCCGCGCCGCCCGGCTTCACCGGCCCCTCGGGATAGCCCCCTTTGCGGTCATCGTCCGCGGAGATCGCCGACCACCAGGCCGGCCCGTGGGCGATGAAAGTGGTTTCGGGAAAGGTCTTCAACACCCGCTCCAACCTTGGCAGGCCCGCCTCGTCCCAGCAGAGGTCCGGGTCCATGTGGAAGAGCACCGGAAGCCCGAGTTCGCCGCACAATTCGTACATCCGCATCGAGCGCGGATCGTCAATGGCGGCGAGCCCGCACTTGTGCTCCCCGAATCCCCGCGCGCCGCGCGCCGCGTAGCGCCTCACCTTCTGCTCCCCGCGCTGGCTGCGGGGGTCGACGCCGACAAACGGCAGCAGGCGGTCGGGGTATTGTTCGCAGAGTTCGAACGTCTGCGCGGTGAGCGCGTACTCGCTGTCACATTCCGGGCTCTCCAGGGGGAGCACCACCGCCTTCGCTATTCCCCACCCGTCCATGGCGGCGATCAATTCCGCCGCGGTGATGCCCCGCGAGTAACCGGAGACCTCCCGGTAGGGAACCAGGTGGGTGTGCGCGTCAATCCAATCCCTCTTCATCTCGTTCCTTCTCCTCGTCCGTCTCCTCCGACTCCCGGCGCGCCCGCCTGCGCTCGATGATCTTCACCACCCAGATCGTCCCCAGATACAACACCACCATGGGCAGCGCGCACACGGTCATGGTGACGGGGTCCCAGGTTGGCGTGATGACGGCCGCGATGATGAAGATGCCCACCGAGGCCTCCCGCCACCGCTTGGTCATCAACTGGGAGTCAATCACCCCCAGCGCGGCCAGCAACACCAGCACCAGGGGCAATTGGAACGCCAGGCCGAAGGCCAGATAGAACTTGAGGATGAGCAGCAGATTCTCGTTCAGCCGATATCGGGCCACCGTCTCGGGCGGATTCATGCTCGCCATCCACACGATGGACGGCTCTGTCATCAGATAGGCCAGCGCCACTCCGCCCAGGAACAGCAGCCCGGACACCGGCACCAGGGGCGCCATCACCCGCCGCTCCGACCTGGTGAGCGCGGGCGAGACGAAGGCCCACAGTTCCCAGTAGATGAACGGCATGGTGAGAATCAGTCCTCCCACCAGCGAAATCTGCGCCCTGATGAGAAACCCCTCCATGAAGGCCGTAACCTGAATCTCCCCGTGGATCTTGTCCACCGCCCTCAGGATGGGTGCGGCCGCAAGGCGGTAGATGGGATCGTACAACACCCACACCAGGATCATGCCCGCCATCGCATACAGCGCGGAGCGGATGATGCGGGTGCGCAACTCCGCCAGGTGATCGAATAGATTGGCCCGTTGTGGTTCCTTCATCGCGCGACCGCGGCCCTCCTCAGTTGCCCCACACCAGTTTGACCACCGCAGTGTCCCCGGCGGAGACCTCCACCGGCAACCGCACCCTGTCCCCCACCCGCCGGACGGAGATGTCCTCTCCGGTGAGGGCGTTCACGGCTTTCTTCAAGTCCCCGGCGGCGCGGCCGAATCCGCTCGGCTCCACCGTGAGGTGCCCGCTCACGTCTTTCTCGGTGGGATTGCGGAGTGCCAGGTAGGTGGTGCCCTTCGGCCCCGGCCCATACCGCTCCACCAGTATCTCCAGGCTGTCGCAGACCGCCCAGGGAACCGGCTCCCAGCCGGCCGCCCCCATCGCCTGCATCAGGGGCAGGTACTTCCGGTAGAGCGGGCGGACGCACTCCAGCGCATCCGGGTCCCCGGTGAAGATGCCGGGATAGA
>JALGTT010000376.1 GCA_029821235.1 Candidatus Hebobacteria bacterium
CCGAAGCCGGACCTGGCGCTGGACCTCGACCAGCTCACCTTCTTCCGGCTGCTCATGGGCAGGGACACGCCCTCCGAGCTGGGCCTTGCCAAGAAGTTGGGGCTGTCGAAGAAGAAGGCGGCCGTGGTGGAGGCGTTGTTCCCGAAGGCGCGGCCGCAGTTCTAGGGGTGCTGTAGGGCGGGCATACCCATGCCCGCCACGTGTCAAATCCGCTCGGCCATTCGGCGGATTTCGATGTGTCATCCCTTCAAGACGGATGGAGGAGGAGATGGCGGTTGATGTGATCGAGCAGATCAAGGGCGGGCTGGTGGTGTCGTGCCAGTCGGAGGAGGGGAGCCCTTTCCATCACCCGGACTTCATGGCCCGGTTCGCGCGGTGCGCGGAGATGGGCGGGGCGGTGGGAATTCGCGCCAAGGAGCCGGATATCCGCGCCATCAAGCAGATGTGCAGCCTGCCGGTGCTGGGCATCGACAAGGTGTACTTCGAGGGATTCGAGGTCTACATCACGCCGCGCTTCGAGGATGCCCAGCGCATCGCGGCGGCGGGGGCGGAGTTGATCGCGCTGGACGCCACCCCGCGGCCCCGGCCGGGAGGCGACACCGCCGAGGAGATCATCCGGCGCATCAAGGACGAACTCCGCCTGCCGGTGATGGCGGACATCTCCACCGTGGAGGAGGCCGCGGCCGCGGAGGAGATGGGCGCGGACCTGGTGGCCACCACCCTGAGCGGGTACACCGATTACAGCCCCCGCGGCGATGAGCCGGACTGGGACTTGCTGGAGGCGGTGATCGGCGCGGTGAAGGTGCCGGTGGTCGCCGAAGGCGGATTCACCACCCCCGCGGAGGCGCGCCGCGCGTTGGACATGGGGGCGTGGGCCCTGGTGGTGGGGAGCGCCATCACCAGGCCGATAGACATCACCAAGAGGTTTGTGTCCGCGATGAGTCGTTGACCGCCGCCTCCCCACCGGTGGGAGAGGCGCTGACACAACACTGGGAGTGAATCGCCGATGTTCACTGGTGCAGAGTTCGCATCCCTTCGCAAGGCGCTGGACGAGATCCCCATCATTGACACCCACGAGCACTATGGGGAGACGTGGAACGCGCCGGAGACCACCCTCTACGACCTGTGCGAGCAATCCTATGCCTCCTGGCTTGCCAGCGAGGGCGCGCTGGAGCGCACGCCCGCGGGCCTGGCCGCGTGGCTGGAGCCCAAGCGCGACAATTCGTACACGGTCTCGCTGCTGCGGGGGCTGAGCCGGTTGTACGGCGTCGACGTGACAGGTCGCGAGGAGGCGGTCCTGGGCCGGCTCGCGGAGAAGGTGCGCGAGGCCTACCAGGACCCCGCGTGGCCGCTCCAGGTGGTGCGGAAGGCGGGAATCGCGCACACCATCGTGGACCCCCTGCCCACCCCCGGCTACCTGCACGAGGAGCCCACCTTCCATCTCGCCCTGCGCTCACACATGCTGGTACACGGATATGACCGCACGGCCAGGGACCACAACGACTGCAATCCCTTCGAGTTCGCAGAGAAGTTCGGGCACACGATACGGCTCTTCGACGACTACCTGGACTTCGTGGACTTCTGGGTCCGCCACCACAAGGAGCAGGGGGCGGTGGCGATCAAGTCCGCGCTGGCCTATGAGCGCGATATCCAGGTGGATCCGGTGGACTACCGGGAGGCAAAGCGCATCTTCGACACGGGCACCCGGGACCCGCGGCGGCAGAAGGCCTTCGGGGACTTCATCCTCGACCTGCTCGCCAAGAAGGCCGCGGAGTACGGCCTGGTGTTCCAGATCCACACCGGGCTGGGCCAGCAGCAGCACTCCCACCCGTGGAGGCTGATGTGGCTGCTGGACAACAACCCGGACACCGTGTTCGACCTCTTCCATATGCTGGCGATGGCCTCCGAGCGGCCGAACGTGATCGTGGACACCTGTTGGCTGCCCCTCATCTCCCCCACCGCGGCGGTGCGGTTCTACCAGGAGTACGCGGAGGTGGCATTCCGCTCCGATACGCTGCTCTGGGGCGGCGACGCCCGCCACGCGGACGAG
>JALGTT010000377.1 GCA_029821235.1 Candidatus Hebobacteria bacterium
AAGGACGAAGCCCGCCGCCTGCTCGAGCGCGCCCTGAAGATCAACCCCAACCAGCCCCAGGTGCGCGCCCTGCTGGAGAGGTTGTAGCGCGCGGAACGCGGCGGACGACGGTCACTTCATCTGCAGCCCGTAGTACTGCATGTCCCCTCGTTCCACTATCGCCCGATTGCGCTGGTCGGCGGAGCGCATCTCCCTGGCGCGGGCGAGGGCCAAGCCCAGGCTCACAAGGCAGATGACCGCGGTGACCGGCAGGAGAAGCCCGACCATGGTCGCCGCATAACTGCCGCCCAGGCCGGCGCTCTTCGCTCCATCGCCTCGCAGGCGTTGTGCGAGCACCAACGCCAGAGTGATGATGGCCAACACCGGCAACCCCACCAACACCAGCGACCGGCCCCAGGGATTCAGGTTCGCGCAGTGACCGGCGTGGGATTCCACAGCGCTTGCGAACGCGATGCGCCCCAGTAGCAGCGCCGCGCCCAACGACGCGGACACCGCCAACGCCCACCACCACCATGCCCCCTTCACCGGCTCGGCGGAGCCGCCCCTGCATCTGGCGGCCACCGCGACCAGCGCGAACAGCAACAGGAAGACCAGGCTGCCGATGGCGGCATGGATGCACTCGACCAGATGGTGCAAGGAGATGTCCTCCTGGTCTGTCACCGATACCCTCCGCGTGTGATCGGCGAGCAATGCCGCGGCAGTATCGTCCATCGGGCCGGCCAGGGACTCTATCTTGTCGGCGACCACTTCTTGCCCATGCGCCCGCAACCATGTCGTCATCGCAACCCTGCCGGCCAACTGAACGGCCCGCCGACGCTCCGCCTTGGTGGATGCTCCCGCTTCCGCCCGCGCGGCCGCCTCATCGGACAGTTCCATCTCACTCGCTTGACGCCAGATGATCACGCCTGTCAGGCCGTCAATCACATCGTAGCCGTATCTCAACAACAATTCCGCGAGATGCAGGTTCGCCAGCCGCAGCATGATCGCGGTATCTACGTCTCCGCGCTCCGTCGCCCGGTTCGCCAGGTCTCCGGCTCGCACCGCGACGGCATTCATGCGGAACAGCGAATCCGGCACATACTGGGTGGCCATCTCGAATGCCTCGGGGTGCGACCGCCGCCGGAGCACTCGATAGGCGGCATCCGTTGCCTCCGCCTGATGCAGATTCCATTCCCCTTTGTCGAGGGCCGCGCGGAGGTGCGCGATCATCCCCTCTTCGTCACGGATGGAGATGGCCAGGGCCGCCAGGAGATACTCCACCGCCGCATTTTCCGGCTCCAGCGCGCCCGCTTGCCGCAATGCCTCCTCCGCGCGGAAGAGCGCCTGCGGGGGATAGTATCTCGCGTTCGCCATCATCGTGTCCGCATACAGCAAGTGCGGTGCGGCGCGGCCGGGAAATGCCTTCGTCGCCTGTTCGTAGGCCTGCGTCAGATCCTCGTAGGAAACAGGGGCCAACGGATTGTACGCAAGTGCCGCCAGCCACGCATCACCATCCCCGCTCCGCCGCTTCGCCTCGGCCAGGTAGTCAACATGCTCCTCCCCCCGGATGACCGTCCGCGCGGCGGTCTCTCGCAGCGACGGCACCGCAATCAGCGTCCCGAAGCTCCCGGCGATGGCGAGCAGCCACAATATGGTTCTGGGTCTCCGGTTCATCCTCTCGGCCTCCCCTGACAATCGCCAGCTCGTCCCTGAGAACAATACCACATGGGGCAGGGATTCTCAGCCCGATGTAGCAAGGATGACAATCGTACTATCTTTCCAAGTGAGGAATGCCGTATGTCAACCCGCAAACGCTATGCCCAGGTGGGACTGGGCGGCCGTGGATTCATGTACACCGAGGCGATCGTCGGGGACTACGCTGACCGCTGCTACGTGGACTATGCCGCCTCCAAAGGCGCGCAAGTGCCCGGCTACGCGGCCGAGGATTTCGACCGCATGATCCGGGAGACGAAGCCGGACTGCGTGATCGTAACCACCAAGGACTGCCACCATGACGAGTATATCTGCCGCGCCCTGGAGTTGGGCTGTGACGCCATCAGCGAGAAGCCTCTGGCCACCGACGAGGAAAAGTGCCAGCGCATCGCGGACACGGTGGCCAAGACCGGCCGGCAGTGCCGGGTCACCTTCAACTACCGCTATGCGCCCGCCACCACCCAGGTCAAGGACCTGCTGATGTCCGGCGTGATCGGGGATATCATCTCCGTGGACTTCCACTGGCTG
>JALGTT010000378.1 GCA_029821235.1 Candidatus Hebobacteria bacterium
CGAACAGGCCAATGCCACCATCCGCTGGCAGTTCACCACCGCCGATGCTCGCATCAAGTTGCGTCGCCTCTACCCCGAAATCAGGGAGCATATTTAACTTTACTGAGTACTAGGAGCACATTCAGCCTACTAAAGACCTCTAGGAAAAGCCCGAGCATCATGCTCTTTGTGTGGGGGGGCCTGGTCGCTGCGCACACGCCATTCGCTCCCGTCCTCGCCACCGTAAGCACTTCTATTTGCGGAAAACTGACGGGCCGACTTCCCTGGGGCCATAACTGATCCCCCCTTCCTACCTCTTGAAAGCGGATAGTAGGTATCCTGTAAATCAGGCTATCGCCTGCCATCACTTCAAACTTCCCCCTCTATAAGGGAATCTGTGGCCATTTGACCTACTATCTTGGGGCAGATACTAGGTCTGATCGGAAGTCACCAAACAATGTGCGACCAACAAGTTCATCTCTGCCACTGGCATGAGTGAGCAATATGGCAGGGTATCTAGTGGCCATTGTTGAAGCCGTGAATTGAGACAAAATCACATAGACCGAATCCCGAGAAGTCAGAGGATTACAGGGACACAGAGCAGGGGACTCGGCGAGAATAAGATTCCGCCGCGTGTGTCTGCCAAGCAGGCGCACTCTTAATCCCAAGGTCGCAGGTTCGATCCCTGCACGGCCTACTCCAGTTTCGTTGTAGGCAACACAACAGTCGCGCCTATCTTGGCGCAAGACTGCGTGACTTTGGACGTACGTGGGGACGTAACGCTCTTTCCAGGCGAATCATAGCGTCGATCATCGCGTCCTGTATTTCGGCCCACCTGTCCTCTTCGTCACGGTAGCCGCCAATCACTACCGATTTCCCGATTCGACAGGCCCGCTTTCCCTCGAGACGTTGCCAAGCGAGCTCGTCGCCGAAATCATCTTCAATCTGATCCTTCGATTCCATGAGAACGTCAAAGATGGCTTTGTTCTCCTCGTCCGCGTCCTTGCCACGGTCTATGTACAGTTCGACCCCGCTTTCGTGCTGCCGAATCACATAGTTCAGGCCGAGGCCGCTCTTGCCCGCGCCTGTTCCAATCCATCCACCAGTGCTCGGAGAAATAGCGGAGTGGAGCCTCGTCTTCTCCCTTGCGCGTTCGAGCAGCTGACTCCAGAATCGTCGTCTGATAGCGTATCGCTCCGCCAGGTCCTTTCTTGTCTGCCCCGCATCCTGTATCTCCTCACTGGGCCCAACGATACGAGTCAGCAGCGGAGCAGGCTCAGACTCCCCGATGCGCACCGCCTCGACCTTGACGAGATAGAAGGCCGCTGAAGAGGATCCATTCAACCAAGAGACGGCTCCGACGTGCTCCGGCCTGGGGTCGGCAACGATCCAGATCGCCGTCCTTGCTTCGATCGCGCTCAGATAGGTGACGAGCTTCCCGAGGTGGTCATGGTCGCTTCTTTCAAGCTGGCACTCGATCACGACGGCATCGCCACCGTCGTCCTCTGCCACCAAGTCCACACTGAACGAACCGGCCGGACGCTCACGCTCGGCACTCGACAGGTTGAGTTCCAGTGCCTCACCAAGAACCTCGATGTTCTCTTCTAGCCAGCGTGTGAAATCCAATGCCTCGTACCTCCACACCTCGCGGAGTGGAACGCGTTGGAGCCTGCCGATCACGATGTCACCTCCACATGTCTTCTCGCGGCGGACCCGGAGATGGCCGGTATCCGTGCGTACTATAGAGAACGCGCCCACTAGGGCGCGAAGCGCTTACAAGTCCCACGTTCCCGGGCGGACCCAGGTGGTGAAGGGTTCGAGGTCGCTGCGGGCTTCCTGGATGGGGAGGTCGGCGAGGCCGTGGGAGGAGGCGGGGCGGGCGCGGAGAGCGGCACGGTCTGTTTGACGGCGGTGAGGATGTCCTCGGTGGTGACCTCCCGGTCCTGCTCGAAGGCGAAGTACATCCCGGAGATGACGGCCTGCTCCACCTCCGCGCCGGAGAAACCCTTGGAGGCGACGGCCAGCCGGTCGAGCGCGAATTGATCCGGGTCCCGCTTGCGCTTGCGCAGGTGGATGGCGAAGATCTCCCGCCTTTCCTCCTCGGTGGGCAGGTCCACGAAGAAGATCTCGTCGAAGCGGCCCTTGCGGAGCAGCTCGGGGGGAAGTTGGGTGATGTCGTTGGCGGTGGCGACGAGGAAGACCGGCTTGGTCTTCTCCTGCATCCACGTGTTGAGGGTGGCGAAGACGCGGGCAGTCACCCCGGCGTCGGCCATCCCGGAGGACTGGACCCCCGCCAGCCCCTTCTCGATCTCGTCGAGCCACAGCACGCACGGCGACACCGTCTCCGCCATCCGAATCGCCTGGCGCATGTTCTCCTCGGAGGAGCCCACCAGCCCGGCGAAGATGCGCCCCACGTCGAGCCGGAGCAGGGGCAGCCGCCAGAGTTGCGCGACCGCCTTCGCGGTGAGGCTCTTGCCGCAGCCCTGTACCCCGAGCAGGAGAATTCCCCGCGGCGAGGGCAGCCCAAAACGCTGCGCCTTTTCGGTGAAGGCCAGGGCGCGACTCCTCAGCCATCCCTTGAGCACATCCAGCCCGCCGATGTCCTGCACCCCTTCTTTGGACTCGAAGTACTCCAGCACCCCGGACTTGCGGATGAGCTGCTGCTTCTCCGCGATGATCAGGTCAACGTCGAAGCGGCCCTTCTCCACGATGCAGCGGGCGAACACGTTCTCGGCCTCGCAGAGGGTGAGCCCGAGCGCGGCCTTCAGCAGGCGCTCCCGCTGCTCGGCGGTGAGATTGACGTCCACCTGGTCGTTGCCCCGCTGCGACTCCACCGCCCTGGTGAGCAGCCCGTCGAGGTCGCGGAGGGTGGGCAGTTCGTAGTCGATGACGGTTACGTCTTTCTGCAGTTCGTTCGGCAGTTGGAGCACCGGCGAGAGGAGGATCACCGTGGTGTAGGCGGTGTGGAGCGCGTCCGCCAAGTCGCGAAGTTTGCGGATCACCGCGCTGGCATGGGGGTACTGAGGAGAGAGGAAGACGTGAAAGTCCTTGAGGACATACACCGCGGGCTGCGCGCTGGTGCGAATGGTATCGAGCACCTTCATGGGGTCGCGCGTCCTGGCGTCTGCGGCCCCCGCGGTGATGGGCTTCTGGCCTCCCCGCAGCCCCATGGTCTCAGACCAGGTGTAGAACTCCTTGTCCTGGCCCACCACGATTTCCTTGAGGGCCGCCAGCACCCGCCGCTCCTCCCAGGACACCACGTAGAGCAGGGAGTAGCGGGCGCGGATCAGGACATCAATCTCGCGCATCTGGTCGTTCATGCGGGCACATGATACCGGCCCCCGAAACGACTGGCAAGCCTGGCCCATCAGACACGCAGGGCCCGCCGTCGCCGAGGGACCTGTGGGGTGACATGAACGGCGGCGACAGGCTATAATTCGCATGTCGGAAGCGCGCGAGGAACAACTCGGGATGCCGGAGTTCACGGGAGGCAGGGCGATGTCGGCACGAAGCAAGATGGGCTGGTGGGTGGCGGTGCTGGCACTGGCGTGCCTTCTCGCTCAGGCGGGCGCCGGATGGGCGACCACCTACTACGTGGACTCGGCGGGGGGAAGCGACGGCAACCCCGGCACCAGCGAGGCCAGCGCCTGGCAGAACCTGACCAAGGTCAACACGGTGACCTTCCAGCCG
>JALGTT010000379.1 GCA_029821235.1 Candidatus Hebobacteria bacterium
GGGAAACGTCACGCGCGTGGGCGACGACTGTCTGCTGATGGCCTCCACTCACCTGGGCCACAACTGCCAGGTGGGGAACTCCGTGACCATCTCCACCCTCTCCGGCATGAGCGGCCACACGGTGATCGAGGACCGGGTGATCATCGGCGGGATGGTGGGCTCCCACCAGCGGGTGTGCGTCGGGAAGTTGGCGATGGTGAGCGGGCTGTCGAAGTTGAGCCAGGATGTGCCTCCCTTCAGCCTGGTGGACGGCAAGCCGGCCCGGGTGGTGGGGCCGAATGTGGTCGGCCTGCAGAGAGCCGGGCTCAGCCCGGAGGCCGTACAGGCGCTCCGCCAGGCGTTCAAGATCATCTATCGCTCCTCCCTGGGGGCCTCGGAGGCCCTGGAGCGGGTGCGAGAGGAATTGGGGGAGGTCCCGGAGGTCACCTACCTGGTGGAGTTCCTGGAGCGCGTCCGCCTGGGCCGGTACGGGCGCCAGCAGGAATCCCCGCGGGCCTGCTGACCGAAAATGGGAGCGGAGCCGCGGCCGCCGGAGGGAAGGACCAGGGACAAGGCGCGGCCATCCGGCGCGCCGCCCTCCGTCTTCATCTCGGCGGGCGAGGCCTCGGGCGACTGGGCGGGCGCGATGCTGGCCCGGGAACTGAAGCGGCTCCGGCCAGAGGTGGAGTTGAGCGGCATCGGGGGAAAGAAGATGGCCGAGGCCGGGGTGACCCTCTTCAGGGACAGTTCTCTCTGGGGGGCGATCGGGGTGTTCGAGGCGCTCTCCAAGATCCCGCGGGTGTTGGGGGCCCTGCGCGCGACGCGGAGGCGGCTGGCCGCCTCCGCGCCCTCGGTGCTGGTGACGATTGACTGCGGCGCGTTCAATCTGCCGCTGGCCCGCTTCGCGCGGGAACGCGGGATTCGCATTCTCTACTACTTTCCTCCCGGCTCCTGGTCGCGCCGGCCCCGCGGGGCCGAATTGCCCGACCTGGTGGACGCCATCGCCACCCCGTTCCCCTGGTCGCGCGATGTGCTGTCCGGGGGGCGGGCGCGGGTGGATTGGGTGGGGCACCCGGTGGTGGAGGCGGCGCGCCCGACCGAGAGCCCCGAGGAGGCGCGCGGCCGGCTCGGCCTGGGGGCGGAGGAGAGGGCGCTGGCCCTCGCGCCCGGCAGCCGGCGCCAGGAATTGCGCTACCTGTTTCCGGTGCTGGCGGAGGCGGCCTCGCTCATCTCCCGGCGGATTCCGCAGGTGAGGTTTCTGGTGCCGGTGGCGCCCCTGGTGCCGGTGGCGCCCACCCTCGACCCGGAGCGAATCCGCCGCACCCTGGAGCGGGCGGGGGTGGCGTTCTCTCTGCTGTCCGGCATGGACTACGATGCTCTCCAGTTGGCGGAGGCCGCCCTGGTGTGCTCGGGAACCGTCACCCTGGAGTTCACTTGTCTCGGCATCCCCATGGTGGTGGCCTACCGCGCCAGCCGCCTGACCACCCTCCAGTACCGGCTCATCCGCGGCCTGCTGGGCGGGCAGAGGTGGGCGGCGATGCCCAACATCATCGTGCAGAGGGGAGGCGCTCGCCGATCATGCCGTCGCGCTGCTGACGGACGAGGGCCGGCGGGCGGGCATGAAGTCCGACCTGGCGGAGGCGAAGGCCGCGCTGGGCCGGCCGGGGGCCACGCGGCGGACCGCGGAGATGGTGTTGAGTCTGCTCCCGCGCGGGGAGGAGGCCTGATGTCCGCTCGGGGCCGGGCGAGTGCACTGCGGGTGCTGCGGCGGATGCTGGGCTTCGCCGGGCGGGAGATATGTGCCGCCTATGGGGCACTGCTGTGCATTCTGGGCGGCTCGGTGATGGACGCGGCGGTGATTCCGGTCCTTTTCGCGCTGGTGCTGTTTGCCATCGAGCCGGCCCAGGTAGCCGCCTCCGGGCCCGCCGACTGGATTCAACGGCTTCACGTCCAAACCAGGCTCGGCCTGGGGGACGAGGGGGCGCGGGTTCGCGCCTTGGTGGTGCTGATCGCGGCGCTGCTGGCGGCGTGGGGGGTGAAGTGTCTCTTCGATTTCGGCAGCGGGTATCTCTCCCAGCGGTTCGCACAGTCGCTCATCCGCAGGCTGAGGCAGCGTCTCTACGAGCACCTGGTTCGTCAGTCGCTGGCCTTCCACCGGGGCCGGGAGACCGGCGATCTTCTCTCCCGGGTGAGCAATGACGTTACCGTCATCCAGCGCGCGGTGGCGGTGGACCTGATGGAGGCGGCGCGCGCGCCGATCACGATATTGATCGCGCTGGCGATGATGCTCTCCCTGGAGTGGAGGCTCACTCTGCTGGCCCTCGCCTGCGTGCCCGGGGTCGCCCTGGTGATCGCCCACTCCGGGGAACGCCTCCGCCGCCTCGCCCGGGAGGTGCAGCGCGAACTCGGCCGGCTCAACGCCTACCTGCACGAGCGGCTCTCCGGGATAGAGACGGTGCAGTTGTTCGGGATGGAGGAGCGGGAGATCGCGCGCTTCCGCGAGATCAACGACCAGAACTACCGCGCCAACCTGCGGGTGGCCACCGTGGTGGCGGTGGTCACCCCTCTGGTGCAGTTGATCAGCGCGGTGGGGATGCTGGTGTTGATCGGGTTCGCGGGTTACCTGGCGATCAAGGGGCCGCTGCGCCTTCCCTCTCTGCTCGCCTTCGCCTACATCGGGCAGCGGCTGGGGAGCAAGTTGGGCCTGCTGGGCAAGATCGTCCTCTCCGCGCAGCAGGCCGCGGCGGCCGGGGACCGCATCTTCGAGACCCTGGACACGACGGAGGAGGTGGCCGAGCAGCCCGGGGCCGCCTCCCTGCCGCGGATCGCCGGGCGGGTCTCCTTCCGGAACGTCGCCTTCCACTACCGGAAGGGCGAGGAGGTGCTGCGGGACATCGAGGTGACCATCGAGCCCGGGCAGGTGGTGGCCCTGGTGGGGCCCAGCGGGGCCGGCAAGACCAGTTTGGTCAATCTGCTGCCCAGGTTCTACGAGCCGGCCCAAGGCTGGATCGAGGTGGACGGAGTCGACATCCGCACGGTCAGCCTGCGCTCCCTGAGGGAGCAGATCGGGATCGTGCCCCAGGAACCCGTGCTGTTCAGCGGCTCCATCAGGGACAACATCGCCTACGGCGTGCCCGGGGCCGCCGAGGAGGAGGTGCGCGCGGCCGCGCGGGCGGCGAACGCGGAGGAGTTCATCGCACGCCTGCCGGAGGGATACGATACCCCGGTGGGAACGCGGGCGGGAAAACTCTCCGGCGGCCAGATGAGGCCACCAGCGCGCTGGACGCCGAGTCCGAGGCGCTGGTGCAGGAGGCGCTGGAGCGCCTGATGAAGGGGCGCACCACCATCATCATCGCCCACCGGCTCTCCACCATTCAGCGCGCGGACCGCATCCTGGTGCTCAGCGATGGGCGGATCGTGGAGGACGGACCCCATGCGGAGTTGTTCGCGCGGGAAGGCGTGTACCGGCGTCTCTATGAGGCGCAGTTGCGCGGCTCCGCGGAAGGGAGCACGGTCTAGTGGCCTCCTCGCCGCACGAGATCAATCCCTCCCCGACCGATGGCGGCCGCCCTACTAGTGCTGTTTCCCCTGCTCGCGCTGTGGCTCTTGTGGCGGGTGGTGGTGAAGCGCAAGGGCCTCGGCAATTTCGGCCATCGCTGCGGATTCGTGCCGCGGCCGCCTGCCGAAGGCGAGCCGCGCCTCTGGCTGCACGCGGTCTCGGCCGGGGAGATGGCGGCGATCAGGCCGGTGGCGGAGGCGCTGCGGAAACGGTTCCCGCAGGCCTGGCTGGGCATTTCCACCCAGACGCCCGCGGGCATGGAGGTGGGGCGGAAGACCTCCGCCGCCGATGCCATCTTCTACCTTCCCTTCGATCTGCCGGACTGCGCGGCGTACGCGTTGCACCGGATCGGGCCGCAGTTGCTCGTGGTGGCGGAGAAGGAGCTGTGGCCCAACCTGTTGGGGATGGGTCGGCTGAAGGGCGCCCGCGTGCTGGTGGTGAACGGGCGGGTATCGGATCGGATGATGCGCAGGGCGCGCCTGTGGGGCGCGGCGGCGAGGTGGCTGCACCGTCTGCCCCACCACTTCTGCGTGCAGTCCGCGCAGGACGCGGAGCGGGTGGAAGCGCTGGGAGTGCCCTCCGGCCGGGTGAGCGTGGCGGGCAACACCAAGGTGGACGCGATGGCCGAGCCGGACCGGGAGGCGGAGGAGAGGCTGCGGAGGGACCTCGGGACCTGCGAGGAGGACCTGTGGCTGGTGGCGGGCAGCACCCACCCTGGGGAGGAGGAAGCGGTGGCCGACGCCTTCGCGCGGATCCGCGAGGAGACGTCCACAGCCAGGCTGCTCCTCGCCCCCCGGCATGTGGAGAGGACGCCCGCGGTGGTGGAGATGCTGTCCGGCCGGGGTCTGGATCACGTGCGGCGCAGCGAATGCCGCGGCGGGGCCGAGGCTCCGGTGGTGGTGCTCGACACCATGGGGGAGTTGCGGGCCGCCTACGCGCTGGGCGCGGCCGGATTCGTGGGGGGCACGCTGGCGCCCATCGGCGGGCACAACCTGTTGGAGCCGGTGGCCGCGGGGCGGCCGGTGCTGTTCGGGCCGCACACGGAGAACTGCGCGGATGTGGCCGACCTGGTCTCCTCCGCGGGGGTGGGATTCCAGGTGAAGGATGCGCGCTCCCTGGCCGAGGCGTTC
>JALGTT010000380.1 GCA_029821235.1 Candidatus Hebobacteria bacterium
CGCCTCCTTCCCCGGAGGGTCCATCACCGGCGCGCCCAAGGTGCGCTCCATGGAGATCATCGAGGAACTGGAGCCCACCCGCCGCGGGGTGTACACGGGCGCGATCGGGTATCTCTGCTTCTCCGGCGACATGGATGTCAACATCGTCATTCGCACGGTGATCGTGAAGGACGGCACCGCCCATTTCCAGGTGGGAGGGGGAATCGTCGCCGACTCCGACCCGGAGCGGGAGTACCAGGAGACCATTGACAAGGCACAGGCGCTCGCCCGCGCGCTGGCGGCCGAGGCGGGCGCGAAGGAGATCGAGTGGCCGGGATAGCCTGGGTCAACGGAAAACTGCTGCCGCCCGAGGAGGCGGCGATCAGCCCGCTCGACCGCGGGTTCATGTACGGCGAGGGGCTGTTCGAGACCATGCGCGCCTATGGGGGGCGCGCGTTCCGCCTTCAGGAGCATCTGGACCGGCTCTGCGCGGGCGCGGCGGAGTTGGGCTTCGCATCGCCGGAGCGCGAGCACATGGTGCGCGCGGTCGAGGAGGCGCTCGCGGCGGCGGGGCTGGACGATGCATCCGTGCGCCTGACGCTCACCCCCGGAATTACAAGCTCCTCCCCCACCCTCGTGGTGCTGGTGCGGCCGCTCTCTCTGCCGCCGCCGGAGCGGTACGCCTCCGGCTGTGTGGCGGTCTCCGTGCCCGCCGCCCAGGTGGGCGACACGCCGCTGAGGCGCGTCAAGTCGCTCAACTTCCTGGACAAACTCCTCGCGCAGCGCGCGGCCGCGGAAAAGGGCGCGCACGAAGCGATACTCGTGGACCCCGACGGCTGTGTGGTGGAGGGGGCGATGCGCAACATCTTCGCGGTCATCGGAGGCGAATTGGTGACCCCTCCCCTCTCCCGCGGCTTCCTCCCCGGGATCACGCGCGCGGCCGTGCTCGAAATCGCAGAGAAACAGGGGCTCCGCGCCTGCGAGCGCGACCTGCCGCTGTGCGAGCTGTGCGCCGCGGACGAGTGTTTCCTCACCAGTTCGCTGGCGGAGATTCTGCCGGTGGCATCGGTGGATGGGCGGGCGATGCGCGCCCCCGTCCCCGGCCCGATCACCACCGCGTTGATGGAAGGCTATCGTCGGCTCGTGGCCCAGGAACTCGGTCCTGTAGAAGGATGACTCCATCACAGGACAGGCGCTAATCTGCTCACGCCCAGGATTTCGGTTTGCCGGAGCAAGTGAGGGATGCTCAGAATCCTCGTCAAGTGGTAAGGCGCGCGTCCGCCTCCTTCCACATCGCGCGCAGGGTTCGAACGGAGGCGGCGGTGTCCTCGATGGTGCGCATCTCAAGCAGCAGGGGCGCGTCGGCGGCCTCGCGGGCGGCCCACGCGCTGACGCCATACCAGTTGTTCGACCACGAGAAGGGGGTGTGGATGGCGCGGTGAGTCTCCCGGGTGTCGGGGTCGCCGAGGCGATGGTGACGCGCTGGACGCTGGCCTGAGCGTGCCCGATGTCCAGGCAGAAGCCCAGGTCGTGCGCCGATGACGCCAGCCCGCGGGCGAGCCAACGCAGATGCGCGGGCATGCACCCGAAGACCATTGTGGGCTTCTTCGAGGAGTTGTTCTCAAGGGCCACCGGTATG
Source organism: Candidatus Hebobacteria bacterium (assembly GCA_029821235.1). Taxonomy (GTDB): domain Bacteria; phylum Armatimonadota; class Hebobacteria; order Hebobacterales; family Hebobacteraceae; genus S016-27. Next base: position 1,619 of record JALGTT010000380.1, read on the forward strand.
TCGCCGAGCGCACGCGCGACCTGCCGACAGGCGGCCAGCACCCGCCGGCCGAAGTTGGTCTCCCGGACGCTGGTTCGCGTGGCGCGCAATGCGGAGGCCGGAACCTTCGGAGGGTGCAGGATGGCCAGCGCGCAATCGTGCTCTTTCACCCAGGCGACGGCCGCCTCCACCTCGCCCTTGTTGGTCCACCTTCCGTTTTCGTCGTACCTCATGGTGGGCAGGTGGCCGATGAGCCGCAGGCCGACGCGGCCGGCCGCAGTAATGCTCCGCTTCGAGGGAAATCCCTTCTCTGTCTGGAGGCGCACCTGCAGGAACCTCACGCCGAGGCGGTCGCAGGCCTCAACCCATGGGAGAAGGTCGCCGTCGGCCGGATACTGGCAGATGCCCAGACGTCGGTCGAGGTCCGTGAGGGGGCGGCCCGCGTCCGCCACCACGGGCACGAAGCGCAGGCTCAATCCCCGCGCGCCGAGTCGGCCCCGATAGTATCCCGGGAAGGAGGCGCGGCCCTTGTCGGGATCGAGGCAGGTCAGCACCCGCTGCCTCACGCGGCCGAAGGCGGCATCGCGGTTCAGATGCTGGTGCGCGGCCACGAAATGGCGAACATCGAACTGCTCCAGTACGGACACCAGCCGACTGCGGTCGGCCGCGGGGAGGGCCTCGAGGTACAGGTGGGAGAACACGACGGCGGGGAGACCGGGAGGCCGCCGCGCGAGCACGCGGCGGAGCCACGCGATCTCCGGCCCGACGACACTCGTATCCGAGGTGTCCATCAAGACGATGAACCATCCCGCATGGCGAAAGGCGCGCCGGCGGGGCCCCAGGAACTCCATGAACCGCCGGTCGCCGGGACCGTGGTTCTCATTGTTCCCGCGCACGAAACAACACGGGCAGGTCAGCCTCGCCAGGATCTTCTGCACCCGCCGGCAGGCCGCGCGGGATCCATCCGCGGTCACGTCTCCGAGCACGAACACCATGCTCGGAGGCCGGCGGTTGATGAGCTCGACCGCGGCGGTCAGGTGTTCCTCTTGGAGCGACTCCCCGGCCGGCAGGTGGGAGTCGGCTATACATACGATCTCGGCGGCCATTGCATGTGCCTGACTGAGGGCTCTCCCGATCTTGCCGCATGATGCGGGCGCAGGTGATGGTATTCTCGGCCGCCGCCGAGCGTCCTGTGTCGGTATGGAGGCCGGCAGGTGAAGGCGGGCTAACGGGAGGGGCGGGCCGGCTGCGAAAAGCGTTCCGGGTACAACTCCCGCGCCAGGGCCTCGACCGCCTCCACCACCCGGGGCCCGGGGCGCATGATCTCGTCCCCGTCGAGCACGATGATGCGGTCGGCCTTTACCGCGGAGAGTTCCCGATACACGGGATTGTTGACGACCTCCTGCTTCATGCGGTTCGGGTCGCCGTCCATGGTGGACAGGATGATGTAGTCCGGGTCGGCCGCCATCAGGGACTCCCCGCCGAAGGCAGTGAAGCCGTGGAGGTGCGCGGCCGCGTTGCGCGCGCCGGCCGCG
>JALGTT010000381.1 GCA_029821235.1 Candidatus Hebobacteria bacterium
GAAACGGTATTTCACAACCGAGCACATGAAGGCTCTCTATCGGCAGGCTGAGTCGCTCGGAATTACCACCCACGTCGGCCGGGCCGATCACCACATCATGCGGGTGCTGTTCGAGTACTGGAACGAGGGCGGCGGGATCCAGTGGATAGCCCAGACCTGCCCGGAACTGGGCGATGCCGCACGGGGAGCCCGGAACGGAATCGAAAATGGAGCCAAGGCGGTGTTCGTGCACGGCGGGCAGATGGACTATTTCCTTCACCACAACCGCCTGGACGAGGTCAAGAGCGTCATCTCCATGATTCACGACGCAGGACTGCCCGCGGGCGTCGCCGGGCATAAACCGGAGGTTTTCGAGTGGGCCGAGGAGCACCTGGACTGCGATTTCTACATGTGCTCGTACTACAACCCGGTCCTGCGCGAGAAGACCCCCGAACACGTCACCACCGATGAAGAGAAATTCGACGACGCGGACCGGGAACGAATGGTGGCGACTATCGCCCACCTCTCCAAACCGGCGCTCCACTACAAAGTGTTCGCCTCCGGCCGCAAGGACCCCAAGGACGCCTTCGCCTTCGTGGCCCGGCACCTGCGCCCCGGCGACGCAGTGGTCATCGGCGTCTACCCCAAGGACGCCCCCGACATGCTGGCGGAGGACGTGAGGTTGTTCGAGGAGGCGGTGGCGGCCGTGAGATAGCGCAGCAGGGAGCGCCTCCGGTGCCCGTCAGGCGATTACACATATGCGCGCCACGTGGTATACTACTCCAGAGGCGTTCTGAGGGACTCCTGCGGAGGGGGTTGCGGCAGTGAGTGTCAGGCAGGCCTCGTATTCACCGCGCGGGTGACAGCACCAGGCGCAGAGGCGGCGCGCCGTGTGTCGGTGTGCCAAACGATGAAGCAATAGTGGCAGCCTAGTCGTAGAAAGGGGCTTGCGGTGTACCTGAAGCAGTTGCACCATCCTCGAGTTCGGCCCAGGCATCACCTCCGTAGTCGGACCGAACGGCAGCGGCAAGAGCAACCTGGTGGACGCGATTGTCTGGTGCCTTGGCGAGCAGAGCATGAAATCTCTGCGCTCCACCAAGGGGGAGGACTGCATCTTCGCGGGCAGCCAGTCGCGCCGCCGCGCCGGGGTAGCCGAGGTGTCGGTCACTCTGGACAACAGCGATGGCTCGCTGCCCCTCGATTTCTCCGAGATAACCGTCACCAGGCGGGTGTTTCGCACCGGGGAGGGCGAGTACTTCATCAACCGCGTCCCCTGCCGGCTGCGCGATATCCAGGAACTGCTGCTGGACACCGGCATCGGCAAAGACACCTATTCGGTGATCAGCCAGAGCGAGATTGACCGCATCCTCTCCGTCCGCGCCGAGGACCGCAGGGAGATCTTCGAGCAGGCCGCGGGCATCCAGCGATACCGCCGCCGCAAAGAGGAGACCAGGCGGAAACTCGACAAGGTGATGAAGAATCTCACCCGGGTGAACGACATCATCCACGAGCTGGAGGCCCAGGTCGCGCCTCTCTCCGAGCAGAGCGAGGCGGCGCGGGAGTACCGCCGCATCTCCAAGGAACTGTTCGACTTGAAACTCAGCCTGCTGGTCAGCGACCATCAGGCCCTCACCGCCAGCCTGGCGAGGACGCGGGAGCGGGAGCGGGAGGTGGAGCAGGAGATCGAGACCGTGCGCACGCGCTCCGCGCAACTGTCCGCGGAAGAGGCCGAGTTGCGGGCGCGGCTGGCAGAAGTGGAGGAGCGCCTGGAGGAGACGCGCGGGCTGGTGGCGCGCCTGGCCGCGGAGGCCGATCGCGGCAATAGCCGGCTGGAACTCTCCGCGCAGCGCATCGAGGGACTGAGACAGCAGTCGGCGGATATCGCCGAGGAACTGGACCGGTTGGCGAAGCAACGGGCCGCGGCCGAGCAGGAACTGACCGCCGCCGAGCAGGAGCGCCCACAACTGGAGCGGAGAGCACAGGAACTGCGGGCGGAGATCGAATCCCTGGAGCGGCAGATCGAGCAGGAGGCGGGGGCCGTCCAGGGCGCGGGCTCCACCGTGGAGGAGCGGCGGGCCGAGCACCTCGAACTGCTGCGTGAACTGGCGGAGGCGCGCAACCGGCTGGTGCAGTGCGAGTCCCACCGGGAGGCCGCGCAGGCGCGGCTCGCGCGCATCGCGGAACAGCAGGCGGCCCTCGACGAACGACGCAAGGAAGTAGTGGGGCGCGCCGAGCAGGCCGCGCGGGCGGCGGAGGAACTGCAGGAGAGGCAGAAACAGATCGAGGCCGAGGTGTACGCGCTGCGCTCACAGGAAGCGGAAGCGCGCGCGGCGATGGAGGAGCGGGAGCAGGAAGAACTTCGGCTGCGGGAGCGCCTGTCCGAGGTGCGTGCGCGCGAGCGGACGCTCCAGGAGATGGAGAGCGCGAAGGAAGGGCTGCGCGCGGGTGTGCGAGCGATCCTCACCGCGGCCGAGGAGAAGCGTCTGCCTGGCGAGTACCAGACAGTGGCCGACCTGCTCCGGGTGCCGCAGGGGCTGGAGATCGCGATCGAGGCGGCCCTGGGTCCGGCGCTGGGTGACCTGGTGGTCGCCACACCGGAGCAGGCGGCGGAGGCGATCGCATTCCTGAAACGAATCAAGGGAGGCCGCGCAACTTTCCTTCCAAAGAGCAC
>JALGTT010000382.1 GCA_029821235.1 Candidatus Hebobacteria bacterium
GAAAACTGGATATTTTCCCTTCTGTTTCGCTCATCACAGAAGATTTTACCGGGCAAAGGTTGACGTGTTAGACAGATTATGGTATATTCCATACGAAACCATAGCCTAATCGAGGCTTCACCTTCTCGAAAGCAGGTCTTGATGCAATGCTATACCCTAATACTTCTGACGGGCGATTCCGGCACCGAGGGCATATCTGTGCCATGGGACGGGGGAAATCATGAAGTTCATCCGGGTGCGAGTCTGCCACGAGGGGACTTTCCGTGCTCTGGTGGGGGCCGCCAGGTTCGCCACCTCCCGGTGCCTGCGGCATGACGGCGCCTACTGGGAGCCGGTGGAGAAGAAGCGCGGCCTGCGCGTGTATCGCCGCTTCCCATATGACGTCGCCTGGCTGCGCGAGCGGGTCGAGCAGTACGAGACCTTCCTCTACTCCCAACTTCTCTCCGGCCGCATCGGCCCGGACGGCGTCCTCCGCCGCCACGTGCACCTGGTGCGGGCCCGCAACGGCGCCTATCGCCCCGCTCCTGCACCTGCCAGGAGCATATCCCAGTTCTCCGGAGGAGCCGCCGGTGATCAGTGATGGCATCTTGCCCCAACTCGTCCGCAAGTACCAGGAGTTGGCCGACATGTGTTATCGGGTCTCGGTCGCTTTCCACGACGAGCGCGGGCGCTTTCGCCCGGGCCATCGCCGAAGAACCCATCCCGCGCTGTTGAAGAAGGTGGACCTGGACACCGCGCTCGTCGCCGTCTACGAGCGGTTCTTCGGCCCTCACTCAGCCGAGGAGATGCACTCCACCTCGATCTCGAACAGCCGCCCCCACGGGAGGGTCACCGAGAACGAGAACGGGGAGCCGTCTCCCGCGTGTAGACCAAAGGAGTGAATATCATGGGCAAATGGCTCTAGTTCCCGCTGCACATAGTCCTCGAAGCGCTCCGCGTCGGCGCCGAGATGATATGGATTCGCGCCCTCGGATTCCGCCATCTCCATCGCCCGCCTCCGCACCCGGCTCTGGTAGGCCCAATCGTCCAGCAGCCGACACGCGAGAAAATGCACGGAGGCTTCCGGGTCCCTCTCGGCGGCCCCCGCTGAGAGGGCTTCGAGGCACAACTGGGCGGCCGTCGTGCCCAGTGTGTTGGCCGTCGTGTTCCAGCCCGCGAACGCGTCCAGATGCCTGACCGCGTCCGCCCGCCGCAGGGCCGCCACCAACTCCAGGTCGGCCCCGTTGGCATAGGCCGCGTCCGCCAGCCCCACCAGATATCCGCCCCCGCGCGCCGCCTCCACCCGGCTCACGATGCTTTCCGCCTGGAGGGCGTGAGAGGGACACTCCCCCTCCGGCGGCGCCTCCGCCGCCTCCCCCTGCGGGCCGATGGGGGTGTGAACGAAAAGGATCGCCTCCGCCTCGCCCGGGGTCGTGAGTTCCGCTCCCGCGGCGCGGAGCTGGCTCTCCACCGTCTGCCGAATCGGTTGATGCTCGTACCGCGGCACCGTCGCCGCACCCGCCTCCGCCGCGTAATCCACCGCGATGCGCGGCCGGCGGCCGGCGAGTTCGCTCAGGTGCCGGGCCAGCAGCACGAGACCCGCCTCATCCGCCCCCGGGTGGAGGGCGACGCGGTCGCCCAGCCCCCCTGCCTCGATGTCTGCACGCAGGGCCTCCTGCTCGGGAATGTGCAGCCCCACCGAGGCCGCGTCCTCCTGGCAGAGCATCAGGTAGTCCACCACACCCTCGCCGGCCAGCCGGACCGCCTCCCGGTTGACGGCGTGGTTGCGCTTCCGCACCTCCAGGTACTCCCCCACCACCTCCTCGCCGAGGCGAGCCGTCACCTCCCCGAGTTCCCGCGAACGCGTAGATGGTCAGGTCCTGCTTCCGCTGCTTCAGCGCGCGCAGGCGGGTCAGGCGGGAGCGCGCCGCATCCAGCCCGCTGGCGGCGGTGCGCCCGGCCACCAGCCCCCCATAGCACAGCATGTCCAGGGACACGATGAGGCGGGATGCCTCGCACTCCTCCAGCCACTCGGCCAGCGCGTCACACTCTCCGGGTGTGGTGAACGAGCCGAGCAGTTGGCGCGGGGGCACCGCGATCTCGCAGCCCGCGACGGGAGCGAGTTGCTGCGGGAAGAGCCGGTTGCACGGCCTGTCGTCAAGAGGGATCAGGGCGATCATTGGCTGCTGGCGACGACTTCGGCGGAGCCGCCATCGCCTCCTCTTCTCTATGCCGTGCTGTAGGGCGGGCTGCCACGTTGTAGCGCAGGTTCCCAAACCTGCGCCGGCGCCGCAGGCGCCGTTCTGCCTGCCCTGCGAAGTCCGCCTCCGGCGGACGAAGCAGGGTAGGGCGGGCTCTTTCGTCCTGACGTTGCCCGCCACGCCTTCCTCTTGTAGGGCGGGCTGCCACGTTGTAGCGCAGGTTCCCAAACCTGCACCGGCGCCGCAGGCGACGTTCTGTGGGGCGGACTCTTTCGTCCTGACGTTGCCCGCCACGCCTTCCTCTTGTAGGGCGGGGCATTCTCCGATGCCCCGCCACATGTCCCGGGTTGCGCGGCCGGACTGTAGGGCGGGCACATGGCTAGGCCTGCCTTCGGCAGGCCGCCACCCCGGCCTGAATGGCTTAGGGGCCTTTGCCCGCCCCGCAAGCGCGGCTTGCGCATGAGGTGGTTAGGCCAAGGCATGTGGTTTGGCGGGGATGGGTATCCCCGCCCTACAGCACC
>JALGTT010000023.1 GCA_029821235.1 Candidatus Hebobacteria bacterium
GGAGATGGTGAGCATGATCGTCGCCCAGCGCGCCTATGAGGTCAACTCCAAGGCGATCCAGGTGGCCGACGAAATGCTGGCGATGGCCAACAACCTGCATCGCTGAGTTCTTCTTTGACACCCTGGGGGCGAGGAGTCCGATGATACGACGAATGATTTTTCTCCTGTCGTGCAGTCTGCTGCTGGTCTCCGTCCTGCGACCGGGGGGAGCCGCCCAGGGCGGCCGTGAGCCTGCGGTCCGCCGCATCCAGGTGATCGGGAAGGCGGTGACTGTGCGCGAGTTGCTGCCCGCCGCGACCGAGGCGCTCACCGCGGAGGAGGCGGATCGTGTGGTCATCCGCTCGCTCCGCCCGGGGGAGAAGCGAGCCCTGAGCGCGGGCGAGGTCGCCCTTGCGCTGCTCCAGGCGGGGATTGATCCCGCCGCGCGGGGACTCTCGCTCCAGGCCGTCAGCGTGGAGCGGGCCGCGCAGGTGGTGCCAAGCGAGGCAATCGTGCAGGCGGGCGTGGAGGAGATCGAGCGGATGGTCTCCATGCGGCCGGGTGACGAGTTGGAGGTCACCGTGCTGATTCCACCCAAACCCATGCTCGCGCCGGTGGGTGAACTGACCCTGGAGGCGGTCGTGCGTCGGCCCGCCCTGCGCGGGGTGAGCGGGCGCGTGGGGAAGGAGGGATTCCGCTGCACGCTTCGCTACCGCGTGCGAGTGGTGGGGCCGGTGCTGGTCACCCGCCGCCCGGTGAGAAGGCATGAGGCGTTGAGCGCAGAGATGGTGGCCCTGGAGAAGCGCGAGCTGACCGCCTTGCGGGGAACGCCGATCGCCGCGGTGGAGGAGTTGGCCGGCAAGAGGGCGGCCAGGGGCGCGGCCGCGGGCTCTCCGGTGACCTCGGACTGGCTGGAGTTGGTGCCCGCGGTGGCCAAGGGGGACAGCATTCTGGCGGTGACGCGGGTGGGCGCAGTGAGCGCCTGCGCGCGGCTGGTGGCCGCGGCCGCGGGCGCGGTCGGGGAACTGATACCCGCCCGCGGCATTGACGGCAAATCGGAGGTGATGGTGCGGGTGACGGGGCCCGGCCGCGGGGAGATCGCCTCCGGGCCGAAGAGGGGAGGGCAATAGAGATGCGCAGGATGTTGACACTGTTGGCGGTGGCGGCGATCGCCGCGGGTTGTGGCGGGCGCGCTGCCGCCATTTCTCTGTGGACGGCGGAATCGCAAAGCCTGGTCGCAGACCGGCAGGCCCACCGGGTGGGGGACATCGTCACCGTCCTGGTGGTGGAGAAGTCGCTGACCTCTCACCAGGCATCCCACGAGACCGAGAAGGAGTTGAAGGCCTCCGGGGGTCCGGGCGGGGGGATTCTGAACCTGTTTCCGGAGTTGTCAGTGGAGACCGACCGGTCCACCTCCGGTAAAGGCACCGCCTCCCAGGCTACCCGGCTGGTGGACCGCATCTCCGCCCGCGTCACCGAGGTGACTCCCGAGGGCAATCTCCGCATCGAGGGGGAGCGCAGCATTCGCCTCAATCGAGATGAACTCACGCTCGCCGTGTCGGGGCTGGTGCGGCCGGACGACATCTCCCCGGACAACACGGTGCTCTCCACGCGGATCGCGGATTGCCGGATGAAGTGGGCGGGCAGCGGGCCTATTCCCGAGAAGCAGCGGCCCGGGCTGTTGTCGGCCCTGCTCTCCCTGTTGTGGTGAGGCGGCGATGAGGACCACACGCCTGTTGGCATGGCTGGGGATGGTGTTGGCGATCGCGTCGGCGCCCGCCGTCTGCGCCCAGCGAGTGCGCATCGAGGACCTCACCAGGGTGGAGGGCGAGCGGCAGAACCAACTCGTTGGCTACGGCCTGGTGGTGGGGCTGGAGGGCACCGGGGACAGCGCCCAGGTCTCCTTCACCAATCAGGCGGTCCGCAATCTGATCACTAGGTTCGGAAATCGGCCGGAACTGACGGCCCAGATAAAGACCAAGAACGCGGCGGTGGTGATGCTGACCGCCAACCTCCCCGCTTTCGTGAGGCCGGGCGACCGCATTGATGTGGTGGTCTCCTCCCTGGGGGACGCGCGGTCGCTCCAGGGCGGGGTGCTGCTCCAGGCTCCGCTCCAGGGGGCCGATGGCCGGGTGTACGCGGTGGCCCAGGGAGCGGTCTCGCTGGGCGGTTTCGGGGCGTCGGGCGCGGGCGCGCGGGTGACCAAGAACCATCCCACCGTGGGCCGCATCCCGAACGGCGCGCTGGTGGAGGCGGAGGTGCCGATGGATATCGTGGTGGACGACCGAGTGTCTCTGTGCCTCCGCCACCCGGACTATGGGACTGCCGCGCGGGTGGCGGCCGCCATCGCGCAGAGTCCGTTTGCCGCGCGAGCGGTGGCCAGGGACGGCGGCACCGTCGTGGTGGAGGTGCCCGAGGCCTACCGGGGCCGGGTGGCGGAGTTCCTCGCCGAGGTGGGCCAGTTGACGGTGGAGGTCGGGCTTCCCGCCAAGGTGGTGGTGAACGAAAGAACGGGCACCATCGTAGTCACCGGCCCGGTGACCATCTCCCCGGTGGCGGTCGCCCACGGCAGCCTGACGGTGGAGGTGCATACCAGCGTGCAGGTGTCTCAGCCTCCGCCGCTCTCCGCCGGCGAGACCACGGCCACCCTGGAGAGCGAGGTCTCGGCGAGAGAGGACAAGGCATCGCTGGCCCGCATGCAGGCGGCCACCGTGGACGATCTGGTGGAGGCGCTGAATGCCTTGCGGGCCACCCCCAGGGACATCATCGCCATTCTCCAGGCGTTGAAGGAGGCGGGGGCCCTTCACGCCGAGTTGGAGGTGCTGTAATGCTGGTGAGAGGCGATGCCGGCACCGCGCCCACCGTCCCAGAGAACATCGCTTCCACGCCGGGGAAAACCGCGGCCGCGCAGCGGGAGCGGCTGCGCCGGGCCTGTGTGGACTTCGAGGGAATCGTGCTGGGTCTGATGGTACGGGAGATGCAGGCGACCGTAAAGCAGAAGGGGGCGCTGCCGTTGGGCACCGCAGGGCAGATCTTCACCTCGCTCTGGGGCCAGGCCCTGGCCAGGGAGGGCGCAAAGCGGGGGCCGCTGGGGATTGCGGACGCGTTGATGGCGGCGCTCTCGACACGGGAGCATGGCGGGAATTCGACCGCGGCCTCAAGTTCCACCTCGGTTCGACCGACAGTGGAGATAGAGGCCGGTCGAGAGACGGATGCCGCGCACGCGATGCCAGCCGGCGCGGTTGAAGCGGCTTCGCCACTCGCAGAGGAGCGGGAACGGCAATGAGGATCAGCAACGAGCACGTAGCACGGCTACTCGAAGCGCATCTGGAGCGAATCCAGACGTGCGGCAACATCAGGCCTCCGTCCCGACCCGGGATGCTGCAGCCGGACGCGGCCACCTTCTCGGCGAGGGCGGACGACCTGCGCGCTGCGCTGGAGGCGGCGCGGGGCGGCGAACTCTCCGACCGCGGGCAACTCGAATCCCTGTCGCGCTCCGTGCAGAGGGGGGAATACCGCGTCCCCTCCGGGAGCGTGGCCGAGGCCATGCTGCGCGAGATGAGCCTCTGAGAAGAGGCCGGCCTGATGCCGGCCGAGGAAGGGGTGGGGTAATCGTGTCTACGCGGGGCGAGCCCGATGTCGCGCGCCAGCGCGCGCTTCTCGAACAGATGCTGGATACGGTGCGCGAGCAGCGGCGTCATCTGATTCAGGGAAATGCCGCCGGTCTGGCGGAGACCAGCAAGTTGCTGGAAGGGCTGCTGGCGAGACAGCGCACGCTGACCAACGGGCGCGCGGCGCGGCCCGACTCCTCTCCGCCGCCTTCGGAACTGCAGGATCTAACCCGGTTGCTCCAGGCAGAGGGGCACATGAACTACCTGCTGGCCTGCCGGGGGATGCAGCATGTGGAGATGGCGCTCGTCGCCGCCGCCGGGGGACAGCAGGACGTCGGCCCCGATGCCGGCGATGCCCCCGAGTCTCCGCGGATTCTGGACTCGCGATCATAGTCTTTCAGGGTGGGATTCCGCCGGCCGCACCGGCCGGCCTCCGGATGGGCAGCGAATGAGCGGTCTGTTCTCCACCATCAACATCGGCGTGAGTGCACTCCTGGCGCAGCGGCAGGCGATCGACGTGCGCGCCCACAACATCGCCAACAGCAATACCGATGGATACCGGCGGCAGGAGGCGCTGCTGGGCGCGGTGCCGGGCGCGCCTCCCGCGGGGAACATGAATGCACTTCTGGGCGGGCAGTGGGGAGCGGGCGTGCGCGCGATAGCCGTAACCCACTCTCACGAGAGCTACCTTGACCTTCAGGCCCGCCTCTCCGATGCCGCGCTGGGCCGCTGGAGCATGGCCTCCGACATGCTCCACCAGGTGGAGACCGTCCTGCAGACCGCGCCCGGGGAGGACCTGAGCGCGCGGCTCGACCAGTTCTGGAACGCGTGGGAGGCGGTGGCGGTTCAGCCGGAGGATATCGGGGCCCGCTATGCGCTCCGCGAGCCCTTCCGCGATGGGACGGCACACATCCAGTCTCTGCGCCTGACCGCCGACACCGGCATCAGAGAACGTATCGAGGAGGCCAATACCATCATCGCCGAGGTGGTGAAGTTGAACCGCACCATCGCCACCGCGCTGGCCGAGAAGCGCGCGCCCAATGATGACCTCGATCGGCGCGATCTGCTGCTCAACCGGCTCGCCGAACTAACCGGGGCCATGCCCTTCACCAGCGAGGGCGGGCCGCTGATGGTGTATCTCGACGGCCGCCCCCTGATCGAAGGCAATCGCGGTTACTCGCTGTCGTTGACCACCACCACGGAGGGGGTGGAGATCCGCACCAGTTACGACGACGAGGTGGTGGAAGTCGCCGGGGGGGAGATCGGGGGGCTGGTGTACGCCCGCGACGTGTGCCTGCCCCACTACCTCGACGAATTGGATTCGCTGGCGGGCGAACTGATCGCCAGAGTGAACGAACTGCACCGGCAGGGTTACGGGCTGGACAATGTGGGGGACCGCGACTTCTTCCTGCCCGACGGAACGGCGGGCACCATCTCGCTCACCGCGGACATCCTCTCCGACGTGCGCGCCATCGCCGCGGCCGCGGACCTCGACAGCCCGGGGGATGGGAGCATCGCCAATCAGATCGCGGCGCTACGCGGGGTGAAAGTATCCGGCGAACAGACGCTCAACGGGATGGCGCAGGCGCTGCTGGGCATGATCGGGGGCGACGTGCGGACCGCGGACTTTCAGATCGAGGCCTATCGGGCCGGTCGGGAGCAGATTCGCGTCCAGCAGCAGGCGATCTCCGGGGTCAACACCGATGAAGAGATGGCCTACCTGATGGAACTCCAGCGCGCCTATGAGGCCGCGGCGCGGATCGTGCGGGTCGGCGACGAGTTGCTGGGGGTGGTGATCGAGCAGCTGGGTGTGTAACGACACCGCGAAGGGAGAAGACATGCTGCGGATATCCGACCGGATGATGTCCGCCAACTTGATATTTCGGCTCACACAGACTTCGGAACGCCTGTTCCGTGCCCAGGAGCGGGTGGCCTCCGGGCTGGCGTTCACCCGGCCCTCGCAAAACCCCGCGGGGGCGCTGCGGGCGGCCGCGCTGCGGTCCAACATCGCCGAGATGGACCGGTTCCTGAAGAACTGCGACCTCGCCGCCTCCTGGCTGCGGCAGACTGAGGTGGCGGTGGCCGATGTGGCGGAGGCGCTGCGGGAGGCGAAAGTGAGGGCCGTCTCCGGTGTGAATGACGCGCTGGACGACAGCGCGCGGCTGGCGCTTGCGGAGGAAATTGCGCAGATATCCGAGACCCTGGTGCGGGCGGGCAACTACCACGACGGAGACCGGTATCTGCTCGCCGGCTACAAGTTGCTCCAGCCGCCCCTTCAGGAGAACCCGACCTCTCCGCCTCCCATGTTGTACCAGGGGGACGGCGGGCAGATCGAGATGCACGTGGGGCGGGACGTCACGGTGGCGGTGAACCTCACCGCGGACGTGGTGTTCAACCTGAACGGCGCGGCCGCGCCCGGCCTGGACGATGTGTTCACCACTCTTCAGAATCTGGAGACCGCGTTGCGCGCCAATGACCACGAGGGGATGGAATCCGCCCAGGCCGCGCTGGAGGCCCACCTGGCGCGGGTATCCGCGCTGCGGGGGGAGATCGGGGCCCGCCTCCAGCGCGTGGACTTCGACCGCCGCCGGCTCACGGAGACGAGGGATGCGGCGAGGAGCTTGCTCGGGGAGACCGAGGGAGCGGACATGGCGGAGGCGGTGGTCGAACTGGAGCAGCAGCGACTGGCCTACCAGGCGGCGGCCGCGGCCTGCGGCGCGCTGGCCCGGGCCAGCCTGATGCAGTACCTGCGGTGAGGCCGCGACAGCCGATAGAGGTGGGAGAAGACGCGGTCCTCACCTTCCCGGAGGGCCTGTGGGGATTCCCGGCCGCGCAGCGGTTTTGCGTGCTGCCCTATGATGCCGGGCACCCGGTGAGGTGGCTGCAATCGCTGGACGACCCGGCCCTCGCCTTCCTCGCCATCGACCCGCTGGAGTTCTTCGCCGGGTACGAGTTGGAACTCACGGACGGAGATGTGGAGGCATTGGAATTGGAGGGGCCGCACGAGGTGGCTCTCCTCGCCCTGTTGACCGTGTCGCGGGAGTCCGGTGCGGTCACCACCAACCTGGCGGCGCCGCTGGTGATCAACACGCGCACCCGGCGGGCCAGGCAAGTGATCGTGGACGATTCGCGGTATGTGACGAGACACCTGGTGGGCAGCCTCGCTCAGATTCGGGAGGAGCAGGGCGCACTCAAGTAGACCACGAGCGGCGCCGGCGCGACGGGATCGGCGTGCGCGCGGTGGAGGCAGAAGACCATGTTGGTACTGACGCGGCGAGTCGGAGAATCCGTCCGCATAGGCGACCAGATCGAAGTGGTGGTGGTGGCCGTGAAGGGCGACCAGGTGCGCGTGGGCGTGCGCGCGCCGCGGGAGGTGCCGGTCGTCCGCGCCGAACTGCTGGATCTGGTGGAACGGGAGAACGCGGCCGCGGCCGATGCGCGCCGTCATGTGCGCGAGGCGGAGGGGAGCCTGGTGGTGAACCGCATCGCCACGCGCTAAAGACCTCGGCGCGAATCTCCGAACAAGTAGTACGGGGCCGCAGGCCCCTTCGCCGGGAGCGAAACATCTGTCGAGGCGGGATGGCCGTCTGACGTCGCATGGAAGACGGCGGGCGGCCATCACAGCCACAGAAAGGAGGGAGGGCACAGGATACACCGCACACACGTCTCCGCTCGGCGCGGCCTGTGACCGCCGGCGGGAAGTCGCAAAGCAGTACCCACACGGCAGGAAGCCGGACCTGGCCCATCACCGGGCCGGGTGATGCTCAAGGAGGAATGCACCGATGGGACTTCGCATCAATCTCAACACCGCGGCGTTGAACGCCCACCGTTGGTTGGGCGTCAACGACACGTCCCTCAGCAAGTCCATCGAGCGCCTGTCATCGGGATTCCGCATCAACATCGCAGCGGATGACCCGGCGGGTCTCGTGATTTCCGAGGGGCTTCGCGCCCAGGCGCAGAGCCTGGGGCAGGCGATGTCGAACACATCGCACGCAATCAATCTGATCAAGACCGCTGAGGGAGCCATGCAGGAGATCCACAACCTCCTGCGCTCCATGCGCGATCTGGCGGTCCACGCCGCCAACGTGGGCGCCAACGAGACGGCGGCCATCGCCGCGGATCAAGCGCAGATCGAGTCGGCGATTGCGTCTCTGGACCGCATCTCCGCCCAGACGCAGTTCGGCACCAAGAAACTGCTGGACGGCACCGCCGGCATCATGGGCCAGATCACCGGAACCACCGGAGCCGCGGCGGGGACCTTCGTCTCCGGCACCGCGAACACCAAGGCCGGCACCTACACCATCACCATTGACCAGGCAGCCACCAAGACCAATCTGGTCGGTGCGGGCGCGGTGGCCGGCACCTATGACGCCGGCGTGCTGAAGCTGAACGGAATCAGCATCGACATCGCAGCCAACAGCACCGCCGCGGAGGTGGCCGCCGCCATCAACGCCAAGTCGTCCCAGAGCGGCGTCACCGCCACCCAGGCCGCGGGTGTGCTCACTCTCACCCAGACCAACTATGGCTCTGGCTACAACATCGACACCACCGGCAGCACCGTTGACTTGACCGCCACCGGCTTGAACCTCAGCGGCGGCACGCTCACCCAGGGAGTCAACGTCAAAGCCCACACCAACGAGTACGCGACCGCCGTGGAAGGCGTGGGCCAGCTCTGGACCAGCGCCGGCGGATACGACAGCTCCGGCCTGAGCATGTTGATCACCGGCGGCGCGGCCAATGACACGTTGACAGTCTCGGTGACTGCGGGCACGCTGGTCTTCCAGATCGGCGCCAACTCCGGACAGACGGTGTCGGCGGCGCTCCAGAGCACCGCGGCCAGCCTGTTGGGCGTGGGAGCCTCCGGCCTGAGCGCGGGAGGGGCCCAGAACGTGGCGGAGATAGACGTGACCACCTCCACCGGGGCCAATGACGCCATCCTGCTGCTCGACCAGGCGATCTCCCAGATCTCCACTCAGCGGGCCTCTCTGGGCGCGCTGCAGAGGAACTCCCTGGAGAGCGCGATGAGTTCCCTGGCCGTCGCCAAGGAGAACGTGCTCGCCTCGGAGAGCAGCATCAGAGACACCGACATGGCCGCGGAGATCGTGTCCTTCACCAAGTACCAGATCCTCCTGCAGGCCGGTTCCGCCATGTTGACTCAGGCGAACCAGGCGCCGCAGACGATCCTGCAAATGCTGCGGTAGGCTCCTCCGGCCGCATGAGACCAGAGAACATGGTCTGACTGGCGTGGTTGGGCCCAGCGCTCACCGCCGGGCCCGACCACCCCGATACCCCGCGGAGCGAGGTGAGCAAGCATGAGACCCCTGGAACCCCTCTCATCCTATCTCCCGGCGCTCCCCACGCCGGGGAGGCGCGGGCCGGAGCCGGGCCCTTCGCCCGGAGCGGCGGTCCCCTCTGGCGCCGCGGCCTCTGGCTCACCTGCCGTCGCCCAGGATACCTCTCCCCCGGCCACACCTGGGCGACGGCCCGCCGGGGTGGCGCAGCAGCCGCTCTCCGCTTCCTTCCGGTTCGACGAGGAACTGCGGCAGGTGATCATCACTCTGGTGCAGCCCGAGACCGGCCAGGTGGTGCGTCAAGTGCCTCCTGACAAGGTCCTCAGCTTGATCGCGAATCTGCAGGAGGCGGCAAAGCGCGCGCTGGACCGGCAGGCCTGAACCGGACGCGCACGCGATATCTCATCTGCTTCGTCACCAACGCTTGGAGAACGAATATGAGCGCAACAGCATCCATCGGAGGTCTCATCTCCGGGATCGACACGAACAGCATTCTCGACCAGTTGTCACAGGCCGCGGAGGCGCCGATCCGCAGGCTGGAGGCGAGGAAGGCCGAACTCCAGGACAAACTCGTCGCCTGGTCTCAGTTGGAGGCCTCCCTGTTGAGTTTTCGCACGACCGCCTCGCAGCTGGCCGAGCCGAGCACATTCGACGCCAAGACGGCGGCGGCGAGCAGAAGCGACCTGGTTTCAGTGTCCGCCTCGTCCAGCGCGGTGGCGGGCACCTACACTTTCACCGTCCAGCAACTCGCCCAGACCCACCAGATGATCTCCGCGGGTGCGGCCGACACCAGCGAGACGGAGTTCTCGGAGGGAACGGTCTCCATCTCCGTCGGCGGGGAGGATCCGCTGGTGATTGAGACCCAGGGCCTGACCTTGACCGAGTTGCGGGATGCCATCAATTCCGCCGGGGCGGGAGTGACGGCGGCGATCATCAACGATGGAGGGGAATCGAGTCCCTATCATCTGATCCTCAGCTCCGAGACGAGCGGTCTGGCGGGCGAGATGACCGTTACCACCACCGGCGGCGCACCGGCCTTCAGTGAACTGCAGGCCGCGCAGGACGCGGAACTGGTTCTCGGGTCCGGGGCGGGGGCCGTCACCATCCAGAGCGGATCGAATACGGTGACCGAGGCCATCCCCGGGCTGACCATCGAGTTGCTCAAGGCCGACAGCGGAGCGCCGGTGTCGGTGACGGTGGCGCGCGATACCGCCGGAATCCAATCACAGGTCGAGGATTTCGTCGAGGCCTACAACGACCTGGTCTCCTTCTTCACAGAGCAATTCGACTACAACCCGGATACCAACGTCTCGGGCACATTGTTCGCCGACTACCGGCTGCAATCGCTCCAGGAGGAACTGGCGGCGGCGATCACCTCAGAGGTCGTCGGCGTCGGCGCCGGTCCGCGCGCCCTCTCCGATGTCGGCGTGCGCACTCTGTCCACCGGGGAGCTCAGTGTGGACAGCGCCGCGCTCTCCGCCGCCCTGCTCCAGGATCCGGACCAGGTGGCGAGAGTGTTAGCCGCGGTGGGGACGGCCGACGACCCGGAGGTCACCTATCTCACCTCCACCGAGCACACGCGTCCCTCCGGCAGCACCGGCTGGACGGTGGACATCACTCAGGCGGCCACCCGGGCGCGGGTGACCGCCGGGGTGGCACAGACCGGGGTGCTTGCCGCGGATGAGACGCTCACCATCCAGGGGGTGGCCATCAGCCTCACCGCGGGCATGACGCAAGCGGAGGTGATCGAGGAAATCAACGCGCACCAGTCCGAAACCGGGGTCACCGCGCGCGCCACCGACGCCAACGGAGAGGGGGCAGGCAACTACCTCACCCTGGAGCGGGAGGCCTACGGGTCGGCCTATCACATCACCGCGGTTTCCACCGTCTCCAATCAGGGCGGGGTGGAGACCAGCGGCCTGGGCAATGTGGAGGTGACCGATGCCCAGCCCAGCGGCGAATCGGGCACCGGCACGGGCGCGGAGGGGCTGGATGTGGCCGGCACCATCGGAGGCTGGGAGGCGACCGGGCAGGGACGGATTCTCACCGGCTCGGAGGGGGACGCGCAGGGCCTGGCGTTGATGGTGACGGCCGACGCGGCGGGCGAGTACGGGAAGGTGGTCTTCACCGTGGGGGCGGCGCAAGCCGCGTTCAGGGCGGCCCTCTCGGCCACCGATCTCACCACCGGCACCATCACCAGCGCGCAGGCCGCCATCAACGATTCGATCAGCGACGCGGACGAGGAAATCGCGCGGCTCCAGGCGACGATAGCCGCCGAGCAGGAGCGGATTCGCTCCGCCTTCATGCGGATGGAGGAGGCTCTCGGCCGGCTTCAGAACCAGAGCCAATTCCTCTCCCGCTACATCGGGCAGATGCAGACCGGCGCGGCCGCGAAGGAGTAGCGAATGCTCGACAGGCGGGGACACTCATCACATTACCTGGAGCAGCAGGTCCTCACCGCGGGACGAGAACACCTGCTCTTGCTCACCTACGACGGCGTGCTGCGCTTCGTGGCCAGAGCGCGCCGCGGCCTGAAGGAGAAGGATTTCCATGAGAAGCACATCGGCGTCAGCAAGGCGCAGGCGCTCCTGATCGAACTGCGCCGCACGCTGGACTTCTCGGCCTCTCCCGCCCTCGCCAACAATCTGGCGCGCGTGTACACCTTCCTGATAGAGCAACTGGCGCGGGCGGACGCGGAGGACGACGACAAGACGTTGGAACAGGTGGCGAATCTGGTGGGCGAGCTGCGCACCGCCTGGGGCGAGGCCGCCCGGCAGTGCCAGCAGCAGGAGCAACATACCAAGGAGGAAGAACCACAGCCATGACTGGAGCAGAGGGAGGGCGAAGCCCCGCCGGAAGGTGTCGAGGTCGGCTCGAGGGGGCGATCGCGGCCCTGCGCGAGCACACGTTGAACTGGCCGGAGTCGCCACCTGGGGCGCCGGTGTCCTCGGCGCGCGACGTATGCAAGCGATGGGAGCAGTGGTTGGAGCGGCGCGAACGGCTGCTGAATGTGCTGGCCGAGTGTCCATGGGATGGTCCGGAGGGGAAGGGGGATTCGATTCTCGACGCCTTCCACGCGCTGCTGGAAGCGGAGGAGCGCGCTCGGAGAGCGCTGGTGGCGCAACTGACCCTTCTCAGGCGGGAGTTGTTCCGCCGCACCCGCGCCGCGCGCGCCCGGGCCGGCTATCTTGGGCCGGGCAGGCCGCGCCGGACCTCTGCTTCCCGTGCCCGGAGCGCTCAGGGGCGGGTCAACCGCAAGGGGTGATCCCGCTCAGGCGCGGGCATCCAGATGGTGAGCCTCCTCCGTTTCCTCCTGCCGCTCCTGCGATTCCGCCGCGGCCTTCGGCTCTTCCTCGCGCTCTCGTTCGCGTTCCCCATCGGTTGAGCCGTCCCACCGATCGGGAGACGAGTTCTCGGGAGTCTTCCCCTCGTGGGGACGCCGGGAGCGGGCCGCGCCCTCTCGCGCGGGCGGGGGAGGGGGCTTCACGGAGGCGACATCGTCCACTCTCATCATCCCCTCCTCTCGGCGGGAACGGCTAGGTTCGTCCCACCACGTGGTCGCTGGTTCCGGCTTGCAATCCCGCGTGCTGGGGTTTCGAGACGGTCTCCGGCCGCGGCGCGGCAGTCCCGCCGAGCTGGCTCTCGACGTGGGCCCTCATGCGGAGCACCGCCTTGCCGTGGATCTGGCAGACGCGGGATTCGGTGACCCCCAGCACCTGCCCGATCTCCTTCAGGGTGAGGCCTTCGTGGTAGTAGAGGCTGATGACGGTTCGTTCCGTCTCGGGGAGCGCATCCACCGCCCGCGCCAGCATCTCGCGCTGCGCGGCGCGGTCGACATGCTCCTCGGGGGTGAGACCATGTTCGTCTGGCACCAGATCCAGCAGGGTGCCGGATTCGTACCCCTGGGAACCCACCAGGTCATCCAGTGACTGCATCGTCTGGAGCGCCAGATCGTGGGCCAACTCGTCCAATTCGTCCACGGTGATCCCCAGCGCGCCCGCGAGTTCGGCATCCTCCGGCGGGCGGCTGAGGGCCGCCTCCAGCATGGCATAGGTGTTGGAGAGTTGGGATTCTCTCTGACGCACAGAGCGGGGCACCCAATCCATCTCCCGGAGCATGTCCATCACCGACCCGCGGATGCGATGATAAGCATAGGTCTCGAACTTGATGCCCCGGTCCGGGTCGAAGCGGTCCACCGCATCGATCAGGCCCACCACCGCCTGCCCCAGCAAGTCGTCGTAACTCAGGCCCGCGCCGGGGCGGATGTTGAGCCTCTCCACCACATAGCGCGCCAGCGGCGCGTAGGCCTCGATCAGTTTCCGCCGCAACTCCGGGGTGCGATCACGCCCGTACTCCCGCCAGATTCTCTCCAATTCTCCCATAGTACCCCACCTCCGTGATTGGGTCCGTCTCTCCCCGCTCGCCTCCGGTGCGGGCCGAGCGGGATGGTCTGCACATCATCCGTCTGCACCGGGTTCGCTCACGCCCCGCGCCCCCGTGCTTGTTCCTGGTCATCGCCGATCTCTTGGGTCAGAACCTGACACAGGCCGGCCAGCCAACGGCACACGATCAACACCCCCAGGAAGGCGGCGATGCCGCGGACCACCGCGTACAAGGGCTCCACCCCGGCCGCCAGCGAGAGTCCGCCGGCCAGCGCAAAGGCGGCCAGCGCGGCGCGGCCGGCGATTTCGTCTATCAGCACAGCGAGCGGCATGCAGTCACCTCACCTCCACTGGTCATCGCGGTTCCTCCCTCGGCGTCGCGGGCGGCCCCTCCTCCACACTCACCAGCCCGACCGACTTGATCCTGGCCTCCGGGGCGACCTCCGCATGGGAGAGCACTATCGCCGCCGCCAGGTTGCGGCCCAACAGGGCGCGCAACAGCGGGCGCGAGGCCGGCGAGCACAACAGGACCGGCGGATGTCCCATCGCCATCAGTTTTTCGAGTTGCCGCCTGGCGGAGCGCATCAACTTCTCGGGCCACACCGGGTCCTCGGTGATCTCCCCCCGCGCGCGGGCGATCAGTTCCGCCTCGGCCGCAGGGTCCATGGTGCACACCCACAGGGTCTGATCGTCATCCCAGTACTGGGCGGTGATGGAGCGCGCCAGCGCCTGGCGCGCGATCTCGGTCAACTCGTCCGGGTCCTTGATCGTCCCCGCGCGGCCGGCGAGGGCGGTGAGAATGCGAGGCAGGTCGGTGATGGGCACCCGCTCGCGAAGCAGATTGGCGAGCACCTGGTGGAGATCGCTCAGGCTTAGCAGTTTGGGGGTGACCTCTTCCACCAGCGCGGGCTCCCTTTGCCGCAGGTGGTCGAGCATGGTGCGCACATCCTGGAGGCTGAGGATCTCGGCCGCGTGGGATTTCAGCGTCTCGCCCAGGTGGGTGATGATCACCGTCGCGGGCTCCACCACGGTCAGCCCCAGCATCTCCGCCTCCGTGCGGCGGGCCTCCGGCACCCAGCGGGCGGCCACCCCGAAGGCGGGATCCACCGTGTCCGTCCCGGAGATGCCGGGCTTTGCGCCCGACGGGTCCATCACCAGCACTTGCCCCGGCCTCACTTCCCCGTGTGCGATGCGCGCGCCCGACAGTTTGATGACGTACTGGAGGGCGCGCAGGGACAGATTGTCTCTCACCCTCAGCGGAGGCACGATGAGGCCCATCTCTTCCGCGATCCGGCGGCGCAGCACGGTGATCCGGTCCAGCAGGTCGCCTCCCTGGGAGGGGTCGGCGAGAGGAATCAACTCCAGCCCGATCTCCAGTTCCAGGGGATCGGTGGAGATCAGTTCCACCAGTTGCTCCGCGGCCGGCGCGGCGGGACGCGAGGCTGCGGGGCGGGCGGGCGTCTTCGGGGCGCGCTTGCTCCGCCCCAGCGCGGTGGCGAGCAGGCCGAACCCTGCCCCCACCAGCAGGAAGGGAAGTTTGGGCAGGCCGGGCGCGAGCACGAAACAGACCAGGGCGAGCGCGGCCAACCCCACCGCGCGGGGGCTGGTGAGCACCTGGCTCACCACGTCGCGGCCCAGCGGCGCGCCGGAGGAGGAGCGGGTGATGATGAGGCCGGTGGCGGTGGAGAGGATGAGTGCGGGAATCTGCGTGACCAGACCCTCGCCCACCGTCAACAACGTGTAGGTCCGCAGGGCGGTCTGCAGGTCCATTCCCCGCTGGACGATGCCGATGATGAACCCGCCCAGGATGTTGACGATGATCATCACCACCGCGGCGATGGCGTCGCCGCGCACGAACTTGCTGGCTCCGTCCATCGCACCGTAGAAATCCGCCTCCCGCGCGATCGCCTCCCGGCGGCGGCGGGCCTCCTCTTCATTGATCAGTCCCGCGTTCAGGTCCGCGTCGATTGCCATCTGCTTGCCTGGCATGGCGTCCAGGGTGAAGCGGGCGGCCACCTCCGCCACCCGTCCCGCGCCGTTGGTGATGACCACGAACTGGATCACCACCAGGATGATGAACACCACCATCCCGACCACGTAGTTGCCCCCCACCACGAACTGCCCGAAGGCGGCGATCACCATGCCGGCATTGGCGTGCAAGAGGATGAGGCGCGTCGCCGACACGTTCAGCGCCAGCCGAAACAGGGTCATCGTCAACAACAACGAGGGGAACACCGCGAACTGGAGCACTCTGGTGGTGTAGGTGGTGAGCAGGAGCACCGCGAGACAGGCTCCGAGGTTGACCACCAGCAGCATGTCCAGGGCCCAGTGCGGCAGCGGGAGCACCAGCATCGCCAGCACCAGTACCCCGCCAGCGGATACCAGCAGGTCGCTGTGCCGCGCCAGCTGCTCCGGCACACCCGGCGGGAGCAAGGAGGCGGGTGCGGCGGCCTGCGATCCGGCGTTGTTGGCGGTCCGCTCGGACATTGCCTATTCCTCCTCCCCGCGGCCGGCGAGCCGATAGACGAAGGCGATGATCTCGGCGACCGTCTGGTAGAGTTCGGGCGGGATCTGGCGGCCGAGGGGGACGGAGCGATAGAGCGCGCGGGCGAGCTCCGGGCTGGGCACTATCGGCACCCCGTGCTTTCGGGCCTCGGCCCGGATGCGGGCGGCGATCAGCCTTCTCCCCTTGGCCACCACCACCGGCGCGGGGATCCGCCGCGGGTCATAGCGCAGCGCTACCGCCACCTCCACCGGGTTGGTCACCACCACGGTCGCCTTCTTCACCGCCTGCATCATGCGGTGGCGGGACATCGCGCGCTGACGCTCCCGGATGCGGCCCCGCACCAGGGGGTCCCCCTCGGTGCGCTTGTGCTCCTCCCGCAACTCGTACTTGGTCATCCGCAGGTTCTTCTCGTGCTCCCGCCGCTGGAACACGTAGTCGGCCACCGCCACCACCACGAACGCGCCCGCTACCCGCACCAGGAGGCCCCACACCAGGGCCCCGAAGTGCCCGGCCGCCCTCACCGGTCCCTCGGTCCCCAGCCCGAGCACGCTGTCCCAGCGGGCCCGCAGATAGCAGTAGGTGACCACCAGCACCACTGCCAGCTTGATTAGCGAGCGAAGCAGGGCGAAGCATCCCCGCCGCGAGAAGATGCGCCGCAGCCCGCCGATGATGCCGATGCGATCCCACCTCGGCACCAGGGGCCGGCCGGAGAGCACCACGCC
>JALGTT010000383.1 GCA_029821235.1 Candidatus Hebobacteria bacterium
TCATCCCTCTTCCTCTTCTTCCACTTCGGATCGGGGACCAGGCCGGAGGTCTCCTGGGGGAGGTCAATCCCCGTCTCTCGCCCGAGGCCGAAGCGGCGTGCCTCCTCGGCCAGCCTCTCCGGTCCCACCGCGCGGCCGAGGACGGCGAACATCACGTTACACGACTGGGCGAATCCCGTGAGGAAACTGATGGCGCCGTGTCCCTCCTTCTTCCAGCAGCGGAGCCGCCACTGCCCCAAAGACATGGAGCCGCTGCAGTAGTACCTGCTGTCCAGGCCCGCCTCGCCCTCCTCGAGGGCGGCGGCCGCGGTGATGGGCTTGAACACCGACCCCGGGGGATAGCAGGAACTCACCGCCCGATTCATCTGGGGGTGGCCGGGGCCGGTGAGTCGCTGCCATTTGGATCATAGGAGGGGTGGCTGACCAGGGCGAGCACTTCTCCGGTCTTCGGATCCATCGCCACCACCGCGCCGGCGCGCTGGCCGAGGGATTCCTCCGCCGCGCGCTGGAGGTCGAGGTCGAGGGTCAGCCACACCCGGCGGCCGGGTTGAGGGGCCACCGCGCCAAGGGTGCGCACCTTGTGGCCCCTGGCATCCACCTCCATCTGTTCCCCGCCGTCCCTGCCCCGGAGAGCCTGTTCGGCGATCTTCTCCACCCCCGTCTTTCCGATCAGGTCGCCCGGGCGGTAGCCCCTGGCGCGCAGCCCGGCCAGTTCCTCGGCGGAGATTTCTCCCACATGCCCCAACACGTGCGCGGCGAGAGGCCCGTGCGGGTAGTCGCGGACCGCGTTGGACAGCACCGTCACCCCGGTGATGTAGACCGCCTGCTCCTCCAGCCGGGCCACCGCTTCGGGGGAGGCATTGCGCCAGACCGCGATCGGCTGGGCGCGGGTCCGCTCCACCTGGTCCAGACGCCGCCTCACCTCCTCCGCCGGCAGGCCCAGCAGTTTCGCCAGGCCGACCACGGGATCGGAATAGCCCTCGACCGTAAGTTCCTCGGGCACCACGCACACCGAGAAAGCCACGCGGCTGCCGGCCAGCACCCGGCCGCGCCGGTCGAGGATGTCTCCCCTGGGAGCCAACTGGCGCACCACCCGGATGCGGTTGCCGTCCGCGATCTTGCGGTTGCGCGCTCCCTGCCACACCTGAAGTTGAAGCAGCCGCACGAAGATCACGGCAAAGGCGAGACAGGCGATCACTCTCAGTATCGCCAGACGACGGGGCATGTGGCTACTCCGGCTCCCAACGGCGGCCGGCCAGCGCGCGCTCCGCGCGCGCGACCCCGGCCAGGGCGAAGGGGGCCAGCGCCGCGTGATAGACCACCCGCACCGCGATCACTCTGCCGGCGCCCGCCCAGAGTTGGGGCTCGCGGGCGAGGAGCAGGAAGCAGAACTCGTTGACCACCGTGAGCATGGCCGCGGAGAGCGCCGGAACCATCCAGTTCTCCCGGAACATCCGGTTTCCCAGGTGACCCGCGAGGAAGCCGGACAGCGTCTTGCCGACCGCGTAGGCTCCGATCCAAGACTGCTGGAGCGCCCCCTGTAGCAGCCCGCTGGCCCATCCCGCCACCGAGCCCACCACAGGCCCCCGCAGCAGTCCAAGACACACCGCCCACACCAGCAGCAAGTCCGGGGTCACTTGGAACACGGCAATGCGCGCGGCGACAGTGGATTGGACCACCGCGACGGCGTAGGTTGCCGCCAGGCCGACGATGATGGTGCGTGACATAGTCGCGGTCGGGGAATCGCTCCTCAAGTGTCCAACAGGTTCGACGCGAAGACTCCGCGCCCTGCCTGAGGCAAGGCGCGGAGCATTGTCCGCAAATCGCTATCTTGGCTCAGTCTTCCTGCCCGCGCCGGAGCGGCCCTCCGGGCCGGCAGGCCGCCCTACTTGGGCGAAACTGTCGCGGGCTGCTGCTGGTCGCTGGACAGCCCTCGCGTCCCCTGGCCGGTTCTCTGTGCCTCGAGCTCTCGACGGCGGAAGGATGCCTCGATCTGCTCGTACCAACTCAGCACGGCCTCCTCGTAGGAGCCCCTCTGGGGAAACCACCCATTGTCTGTCGCGCGCCCCTTCTCCATGACTGTCGACTCCTCCCGACGAGCACGTTGCTTGGGAGATTCCGGGGATAGCCGAGGGTGAATCCTTCCGCAGTCATCCCACCGTTCCGTGTCGCGATCGGGTGACACGACCCACGGTTGTGGCCATATCTTAACCAATGCGACCCGAAACAGCAGGACGGCCGGGCGGGCACCCGGCCGTCTTCGCACATACAAGGATTCCGGAGTTCGGTCGTGGCTAGAGGTCGTTTGCCCGGAGCGGGCGGGATTCGTAGATCCGCTTCCTCACTACACGTCCGCTCTTCGTGTCCACGATCACATAGCCCTTCACCAGGTCGGTCCGGGCGACGGGGGTGTTCATCACGTCGAGGCCCACCGAGCGCGTCACCGCTGTGACATATCCGGCCGCCGAGAAACGCCCGACCTCCTTGCCAGCGGCCTCGATGGGCGCCTCCAGCATCTGTCCGGCGGAGGTCACCAGCTTGCCAGTGGAGGTGTCCAGCACCAGATCGGGGGCCACCGCCTGGTAGCGGCCCACAGGCTGCTCGTCGCCTGCCGTCTCCGGGGAAGTATCCTGGGCGAAGCCTCCCACGATCAGCCAGCCGACCAGGACCAGCGCCCCGGCCAGGAATCCCAGACCCATAGTTCTTCGTATTCCTTGTCTCGCCACCGCGCTCTCCTTTCCCACACTCATCCGTCTTCAACGGGAGTATACCACATACACCCCACCTGCTTCTCGCCCCGGAGAGGGACACCGCGGTGCCGGCGGAAGAGTTTATCTGTGGCAGATGCGACTGTCAGATGCAGACCTTTCCGCCTGGTCGCCCTCGACTTGGACGGAACTCTGTTGAACGAGCGCGGGGAGGTATCGCCCGAGGATGGCGAGGCCCTGCGTTCGTTTGCGCGCGCCGGGGGCATCGTGGTGTTCGCCTCGGGCCGGCTCACCGAGGTCATCAGGGTCCATCAGCGAGCGGCCGGCGTG
>JALGTT010000384.1 GCA_029821235.1 Candidatus Hebobacteria bacterium
GCGGCACCGGCAATGGCGCGGACACCGCCATCCTCGCCACCTCCGCCGCCAGCGCCAATCTGTTCGAGATGGACATTCATCGCGTGCTGGCCATGCCTCTCAAGCGGTAGGCCCCGGTCGCCGGGCCCGGCTTCTTCATCCCCCGACCCCCACCCGCACATTGCGGAAGCGGGCGGGCGCCACCCCGTGGCCCACCCACATCACCTGCATCGGCTCGCCCTTGCCGCAATTGACCACGCCCCACGGGACCCATTCGTCGGGGCCGGCGATGGCGTCGCAGCCGTTCCAGAACTCGGGCGTGATGCCCTGGTAGGTGGTGTTGCGCAGCATCCGGCCCAGCTGACCGTTCTTGATCTCCCACGCGATCTCCGTGGCGAACTGGAAGTTGAGCCGCAGGTCGTCAATGCTCCAGGACTTGGTGGTGGCCGCGTAGATTCCGTCGTCGGTCTCCCGGATCATCTGCTCCAGGCTGGAGTCCCCGGGTGCGAGGTTGATGTTGGTCATGCGGATGATGGGCACCCGGTTCGTGATGCCCAGGCGGGCCGCCGTCTCGCGGGAGCTCAGGTAGCCCACGAACATCCCCTCCTTCACCAGGTCCACGCGCTGCGCGGGCACTCCCTCGTCGTCATAGCCGAACGTGCCCAGCGCGCCGGGCACGGTGGCGTCCGCGTACAGGTTCACGATGGGGGAGCCGTACTGGAGTTCCCCCCGCTTCTCCGGGGTGAGGAACGAGGTGCCCGCGAAACTCCGCTCCGTCCCGAACACGCGGTCCAGTTCGGTGGGATGTCCGCAGGACTCGTGCACCTGGAGGGCGAGTTGGCTCCCCTCCAGGATGAGAGTGGTCACCTTCGCGGGGCACGGGTCCGCCGTGAGCAGGGCCGCCGCCTCCTCCGCGGTCTGCCGCGCATTGCCCACCAGGTCAATCCCCTCGATCAACTCCCAACCCCGGTTTCCGTTCTGTCCCTCCAGGGAACTCGGATAGGACCGCCGCTGCACCTCCCCCTCGCCCTCGGCCAGCGCCTGGATCATCCCGCCGGACTGCACGCGCGTCTGATAGATCTCCGCCCCCTCGCTGCTGGCGAACCATTTCTCTTCTCTGACCAGGGTGATCTCGCCCACCGCCACCCGCACCCCGCTCACCTCCCGCATCACGCGGTCGGCCTCCAGCAGCACGGCGAGTTTCTGCTTGAGGGGCACCTCGAACGGGTCGATCTCGAAGGGAGACGCCCATTCGGCGCGCGCCGGTTCCACCGGAGCGAGGGCCACCGGCTCGGAGATGAGCCGCGCGCTCGCCCTGGCGATCTCCACCGCCAGCTGCGCCGCCTCCTCCACCTCGGCCGGGGTGGTAACCGCGGTGGCCGCGAATCCCCACGCGCCGTCCGCGATCACCCGCACCCCGACCCCCTGCTCCGACGAATCGGAGAGCGCGTCCGCGGCCCCGTTGCGGGTATGGAGTTCCTGCTCCCGGCGCACCACCGCCCGGGCGTCGGCATAACTGGCGCCCGCCTGTCGGGCGCGGCCGACGGCGAGATCAACGAGGTCCTTCATGGTAACTCCTCCACTCGAGCCTACATCCGGCCCCAGCCAATCAATCCCCTGCTACTGAGGGATGAAGTCCACGCCTTCGTCCAATCCCGCGGCAAAGGCCGCCAGCAGTTCGGCGGCCGCCGTGAGGTCTTTCAAATTCAGCACCTCCACGGGGGTGTGCATGTAGCGGAGCGGCACGCTGACCAGTCCGGTCGCCACACCGCCGCGGGAAAGCTGCATGGTCCAGGCATCGGTGCCGCTCGCCCCCGGAACGCCGATCATCTGGTAGGAGATCTTCTTGGTCGTCGCCGCTTTCACCAGGCGCTCGGTCACCACCGCGTTCATGTTCGCGCCCCGATGGAGCACCGGTCCGCCGCCCAGTTTCACTTCGCCGAATCGCTTCTTGTCCACATCCGGCTGGTCTGTGCCATGGGTAACGTCGACCGCCACCGCCACATCGGGCGCGACGGAAAACGCGCTGGTGGTGGCGCCGCGGAGGCCGATCTCCTCCTGCACCGTGGAGACCGCGACCAGCGCGCACTTCAGCTTGCGTCGGGAGGCGATGCGCAACGCCTCCATCACCACGAACGCCCCCATCTTGTCATCGAAGCCGCGCGCCACCGCATAGTCGCCCTGACTGCTGGTGAAATTTGAGCACCTTCTTCCGGTCCTCCGGCTCCATCAGGTGGATCGCCTTCTTTCCCACCACGCCGAGCACCGGCCCGCGGCGGCCGTGAATGTGCACTCGCTGGCCGGGGACGAGGTGCGAATCCACACCGCCGATGGGGGAGAAATGGATGAAACCGTCATCGCTGATATAGCGCACCATGAAGCCGATCTCGTCGCAGTGGCCGGCGAGCATCACCCGCGGCTTGCCCTCCGGGTTGATGGCCGCGATCACATTGCCCATTACATCGGTGCGCACCTCCTCCGCGAACTGAGACACGTACTCTCTCACCACCCGCTGGGCCGGTTGCTCGAACCCGGAGGGGCTGGG
>JALGTT010000385.1 GCA_029821235.1 Candidatus Hebobacteria bacterium
ATGAGGGGCAAAGCGGTGGCTGTAGGTCGGCAACTCCTTCTCCGCTACCGCCAAAGCCAACTTCACGAATCGCAACAAGCTCTCTGTTCATACCCGCCAATGCCACACCCTGTGGCACCTTTGCAACAGAGCAAAGTAACTGCTGTCACCAGTGCTCACTCTTGGAGTTTCGCTCTCGTCCAGCCTTGGATGTTACGTCATGGGCCCGACTCGGAAAGGCGTGCCCCCCGCGGACAAGCTTCGGATGGTGCTCGACACCGACACTTACAACGAGATTGACGACCAGTTCGCCGCGGTCTACAGCCTGCTCTCTCCCGATCGGCTCGCGGTGGAAGCGCTCTATGCCGCCCCATTTCACAACTCGCGGTCGTCCGGACGACGGGATGGAGAAGAGTTACCAGGAGATCCTGCGGCTCCTGTCGCGTCTGGGGGTCTCGGCCGAGTCCTTTGTCCTCCGCGGCTCGACGGGGTATCTGCCGGATTGGGACAATCCGATTCAGAGCGAGGCGGCGGCCGATCTCATCCAAAGGGCCGCAACCGCCGATTCCGATCCTCTGTACGTGGTGGCGATAGGGGCGATCACCAATGTTGCGTGCGCCATACTGCTGGAGCCCGAGATCATCCGGCGAATCGTGGTGGTATGGCTGGGCGGCCAGCCGCTCCACTGGCCGAGCGCGCGCGAGTTCAACCTGGAACAGGACCCCGAGGCCGCCAGAGTAATCCTGGACTCCGGCGTTCCCCTGGTCCAGATCCCCTGCTCGGGTGTTGCATCCCACCTCCTCACCACAGTGGCCGAGATCGAACGCTATGTCGCGGGACAGGGGGCGATTGGAGACTACCTGGCAGAGATCTTCAAGGGCTACCACGACGATCACTTCGGCTGGTCCAAGGTGATCTGGGACATCTCGACCATCGGATATCTGCTTAACCCCTCGTGGGTGCCGACCGAGATCGTCCACAGCCCAATCTTGACGGAGCAGATCACCTGGAGTTTCGACCGGGCGCGGCACTTCGTCCGGTTCGCGACATACGTGGAATGCGACCCCCATCTTTCGCGATCTGTTTGCGAAGTTGGCGAGTCGGTAGCGCGGTCGCTGAAGCCCACCGGCGGGAGTTCCGCCGTTCGCGGCCCAGGACAGTCGGAGGTGGAAGAGGCACCCAGACTGTCGCCATGCTCCCTCTCAACTAGTCCACATTCGGCGGCCACGGGAGCCACTTGAAGCCCGCCGCTTCACCTCCGACCCATGTGCTGCACGTGACCGAGAGGTGCGCTGGTGGGGGTCCGCACCACAGGTCCACCAGGCCCGCGTCGAGCCTGCGCCTGGTGTCGTAGACCAGGACTTGCTCGGGCACCGGGCCGAAGCGCGGTCTGTCCACGGAGAACACACCCTCGTAGCCTCCGTAGCGCAACAAGTAGCGTCCCTGATCCCATAGGCGATGCCCTATGCCCAGCGGCCATCCAATCTCTCTCGTTGTTCCACTGCCTGGGTCGGCCACCATATATCCTCGATCAGGCAGCCAAGTGAGGAGATATCCGTGCGGGTCGGTGTCCACAATCTGACCCGGATATGGCGCAGGCATTGTCTCCTCGGTGAGGAGGTCCACGACGTAGCTCCTTGCGCCCTTCCCACCACTGCCCACCGACACATACACGGTTGACGCATCTGCTCCCCAATGCAGGAACGGCTGTGGGCCTGCCGCCTTTCGCGGGATGGGAACCCTACTCTCGACGAGCAGCGCTTCTGTGGTGGGGCGAAACACCACGACTTCGGGCCCGCCCTGATTGCTCACACACGCGACGGCAAGACGCTCTCCGTCATGAGACCAGGCGGGAGGTTGATCGTACGCGTAGAGGTGATCGGGAAGAGACGTCTGGTGAGTGATCCGAAGGCTCACCACGGAGAAATAGGAGAGGTGGAAGCAGCGGAGATCACCTCCGAGGGCGCCGGGGAGTAGAGCACGCCGCTCCGTCCCCTCATGAAATCAACCGCCCGCAGGCTGCCCTCTGCGGTTATCCAGTCGGCGAAAACCACCGTATCCTTGCCGGTCTGCGCGGCCGCCTGGAGGAAGTCGCGGCGCAGTTGCGCCGCGGGCAGAATCCGGGTTCCCCAGAACCAGGCCCCGACAACGCCCAGAACCAACAGCACACCCCCTGTGGTCAGCCACGACCATCTGGATTTTCGTCTCACCGTTCAACCTGCCTTGAGTGGGGCGCGTTGTGAGCCGGCCTATGTGTGCGCCAGCCCATCGCCGTCCGCACCTCTCGTCCTTGACGGCATTGGATGCGTTCGAGCTCACTCGTGGTATTCGACGATTCTCCAGCGGACGGTGCGTCCTTCCGTGCACGGAACCAATTCCGGCGGAGCCTGCGACAGAGTGGAGAGAAGAGGAATAGTGTAGCGCGTCTGTTGTGCTGCACAACAGACGTGCAAGCCTCCTTGCTTGTCCGTATCGAGGATCAACACCTTGCCCCGAGCATCGCGAACGAGGATGTGGCGGAAGTTGATGTCATCCCAGTCATATGTGTAGGCGAGGGTCTCCCCTGTGGCGAGGTGAAGGTCGTGATTCTTGGAGTAGGGATATGCGCCGCCCCCGATCTTCCGAAAGCACGGCAATGGTCCGTATTCTCCAGAGCCCTCCCACATGCCAATGGGAGTTACCCACACATCGCGGCCCGATCCATTGTACATCTCGAAACTCACCAGGAACGCGCTCAGCATAG
The DNA here is from genome assembly GCA_029821235.1 of Candidatus Hebobacteria bacterium. GTDB lineage: Bacteria > Armatimonadota > Hebobacteria > Hebobacterales > Hebobacteraceae > S016-27. Next base: position 2,723 of record JALGTT010000385.1, read on the forward strand.
GGTTGTACGCGTTGAACGCCACCAGCGCTCCATACAGCAGTGCGGCGGCCATCACGCCTGCGATCACTACTGCCGCTATCGTCACCGCTGCTCTCACATACCGATTGGTCATGCAGGACCCCCTCTGTCCACTGATCCAACGCACTCCGAATTGCATCCCTTGTTATCGCCACGCCGCCATCACGAGAATCCCCGTCTCCGCCAGGACAAGAACACAGCCTATGATTCCAGACGGAAGGCGCAAGGCGGCGACGAGAGCAGGAAGGCCGCGCGGCTCCCTGAGGCGCACCCGCCAGCGCTCCACCAGATACTCGCCCTCCGCCGCCGGCGCTCCCTGGCGGTGGGTCTCAAGATGACTGTTGCGAATGAGCGCGACGCTGAGAATGCCGAGATGCAGCGTGAGCAAGCCGAGCCAGTTGTGCAAGGTCCACGGCAAGCCCATGACGATCAGATACGAGGTTGCGAACCAGGTCATCGCCCATGCTTCCAGGCCATATCGCGGCTCGGCCGTCAGGCGTCCCCCTTCCGCGTCGACCATTTTCTCGAACGTCATTATTCCCAGTCCGATGTCAGCCAGCAACACCAGGGGTGCCGTGCGCCCAAACACAACGAAGAGTACCGCCACCACCAAGGAAAACACAAACTGAGACACGAGGGAAACGACCACGAACCGCCGGCCGGGAAGGGAGAGGAGGTATCTCATCCTCAGCACGGGGCCTGCAACCCAGGCCAGGGCGACCAGCACGATGGGCACCCACCCCGGCA
>JALGTT010000024.1 GCA_029821235.1 Candidatus Hebobacteria bacterium
CGCGCAGTTGCCCGCAGGCCCCCAGCACCTCCGCTCCCCGCGAGCGGCGGACGGCTACCTCCAGGCCCGCCTCCCGCAGGTGGCGGGCGAAGGCCATCGCCGGGCGGAGATTGGGGCGCGCGGAATCGCGGCAAGGGTTCCTTGGGATGAGGTTGACCGCGGCGGGGATGCCGCGGAGCAGCGCGACCAGGGCGCGCTGCTGCTCCCGCGTGTCGTTCAAGCCGGGCTCCACCACGTACTGGAAGAGCACTTTGCGGCGAGTCCGCGCGATGTAGTGCCGCACCGCCTCCATCAGTTCGGAGAGGGGGTGCTCCCGGTTGACGGGGACGAGTTGATCGCGCAGGCGGTCGGTGGCGGCGTGGAGCGACACGGCGAGGGCGACCTGAAGGTCCTCCCCGGCCAGGCGTTTGATCTGGGCCGGCAGGCCGCAGGTGGAGATGGCGATGTGGCGGGCGGCGATGTGCAGTCCCCAGGGGTGGTTGAGCAGGCGCACGGCGGACAGCACCGCGGGGTAGTTGGCGAGCGGCTCTCCCATGCCCATGAACACGATGTTGGTGATCCGCCGCGGCCGGATGGTCTGCTGGACGCGCACCACCTGCTCCACGATCTCGGCGGCGGTGAGACTCCTGGTGAGTCCCTGTTCCCCCGTGGCGCAGAATCGGCAGCGAAAGGCGCAGCCGATCTGACTGGAGACGCAGAGCGTGGTGCGTCTGGCGTGGGGAATGAGGACGGTCTCGATCAAGTGCCGGTCGGAGGTGAGGAAGCCGAATTTCACCGCCCCATCCGGCGCGGTCCGCTCTTCGCTCAACTGGAGGGAACCGGAGGAGGCGCATTCGGCCAGCCGGGCGCGCAGGGCGGCGGGGAGGTCGGTCATCTCCGCGAGGTTCGCCCCCCGGTGGAGCCAGGAGAAGACCTGGCGGGCGCGGTAGCGCGGCTCGCCGAGTTCGGCGAGGAAGGGGCCGAGTTCATCGGGATGGAGGCCGAGCAGGTCGGTCATGTCTTCCGCCCAATGGCACGGGGTCCCGTTGGGACGGGACCCCGTGACGATACGGTTTGAGCCTGTGCCGGTCTCAGGTTGCCTCCACCACCAGGCAGGTGACCGTCCGCGAGACATTGGTGAGTCGCTGGATCTTGGCGACGACCAACTGCCCGAGGGACTTGATGTCGCTCGCCTCCGCGTGCACGATCACGTCGTACGGCCCGGTGACCGCGTAGCAGGCGAGGACGCCCGGCACTCCCTTGATCTGCTTGGCGACGGCCATCGCCTTGCCGGCATTGGCCTCCACCAGGATCAAGGCCTGCACACCCTTGGTCTTGGAGCGCGCCATGTGGACACACCTCCTCTCACAGGGTTTGGGGACTCCGAACTAGTCCCCGCCTTCCACCTTGCCGGCGGGCTCGTCGCTGCCGGCGAGGTCTTCCTCTCCCTTTCGCTTGCTGAAGACGACGGCAATGGTCAGCGCCAGGAAGCACACGAGCACGATCGCCATCCGGGCGCCGATGGACAGGGATTCGCCTCCCTCTTCGGGGTGTGCGCCCACCATCACCGGCACGGCGAGGATGGCGACCAGGTTCATCACCTTGATCAGAGGATTGAGGGCCGGTCCGGCGGTGTCCTTGAGGGGATCGCCGACCGTGTCGCCGATCACCGCGGACTTGTGGTACTCGGTTCCCTTGCCGCCGAAGAGGCCGTCCTCGATCTTCTTCTTCGCGTTGTCCCAAGCGCCGCCGGTGTTGGCCTGGAAGACCGCCATCAGCTGCCCGACCAGGATGGCGCCGGCGAGGTAGCCGCCGAGGGCGGCGGCGCCCGCCTTGGGGTCGTCATAGCCGAGCCCGAAGCCGACCAAGAGAGGGGTGGCGATCGCCAGGAGACCTGGGCCGATCAACTCCTTCTGGGCGGCCGCGGTGGCGATGGAGACACACCGGCTGTAGTCGGGCTTGGCCTTCCACTCCATGATGCCGGGGATCTCCCGGAACTGGCGCCTCACCTCCTCCACCAGGAGGGCGGCCGCGCGGCTCACCGCGCGAATGGCGAACGAGGAGAACAGGAAGGGCACTGCGCCGCCGATGAGCAGGCCCACGAAGACCGCGGGCATGTTGACCTGGATGCCGATGCTGCCCAGCGCGGCCCCGGGGTCGAGTTTGTCCAGTCTGGCATCGCTCACGAAGGAGCCGAACAGGGAGGTGGCGGCGAGCACCGCGGTGGCGATGGCGAAGCCCTTGGTGAGGGCCTTGGTGGTGTTGCCGACCGCGTCCAGCCGGGCGACGATGCGATGCGCATCCTCGTTCTCGGTGTCGTCGGCCTTCAGCGCGCCGGACATCTCGAACACCCCGTTGGCGTTGTCCGTGATGGGGCCGAAGGTGTCCATCGCCAGCAAGTAGGCGGTGGTGGTGAGCAGCCCGAGGCCGGCCAGCGCGATGCCGTAGAAGGCCATCACCGGGTTTTCGCCGCTGAAGATGGCGAAGGAGCCAAAGATGGTGGCGGCGATGGCGATGATCGCCCACACGCTGGACTCCATTCCCTCCGCCAGTCCGCTCAGGAGCATGGTGGCGGTGCCGGTGCGCGTGGCGTATGCGATCTCGGTGACCGGTCCCTTGCGGGTGGAGGTGAAGTGCTCGGTGAGCCAGCCGATGATCAGCACCAGCACGATGCCCATGAAGGTGGCGGCGAAGAAGCGCCAGTCGTGGAGGTAGACGAAGGAGACGATCCCGAAGCCGACGGAGGCCAGCCCCGCCGACATCCAGAAGCCCACGTTGATGGGCCGCATCGGGTCCATGTCCATATCGTCCCGGCCGCGCACGAACCAGGTGCCGATGATGGAGGCGTAGACGCCGATGGCGCGGACGAGCAACGGGTAGATGACCAGTTTCACGCCCCAATCTTCGTTCACCGCGTAGGCGAACACCCCGAGAATCAGCGCGGCCACCAGAGTGACCTCATAGGACTCGAACACGTCGGCCGCCATGCCCGCGCAGTCGCCCACGTTGTCGCCCACATTGTCGGCGATCACGGCGGCGTTGCGGGGGTCGTCCTCGGGGATGCCGGCCTCCACCTTGCCCACCAGGTCGGCGCCGACGTCCGCCGCCTTGGTGTAGATGCCTCCGCCGATTCTCATGAACAGGGCGGCCAGACATCCGCCGAAGCCGAAGCCGACGAGGACCTTCATGGCGTTTTCCTTGAACATGATCATGATCAAGGTGGCCCCCAGCAGGCCCAGCCCGGTGGTGAACATACCGGAGACGGTGCCGGCCTGGAAGGCGATCTCCAGCGCCTTCTTGTAACTGGTGAGGGCGGCATTCGCCACCCGGGTGTTGCCTCTCACCGCCAGGCCCATGCCCACATAGCCCGCGCCGTAGGAGGCGAACACGCCCATGAGAAAGGCGAAGGAGACCCCGGCCGCGAGCGCGGTGTTCATCCCCGGCGCGTTGCGATAGAGGAAGAACAGCCCTATGGTGATGGCGATCACGAACCAGATCATGGTGCGGAACTGACGGCCCAGGTAGGCCATCGCTCCCTGCTGGATGGCCGCGGAGACCTCCTGCATTTCCGGGGAGCCCGGATCGTGCGCGGTCGTCTTCTTCGCCAGGAGGGCGCCGTAGGCCAGGGCAACGAACGACGACAGGAACACGAGGTAGATGAGCGTCCAGTCCCCCTGGCTGAAGGAGGGCAGGACGACATCGCCCTCGGCCGCATGCGCGAGGCCGGACCACGCGCCGAAGGCCGCGATCCAGCCGGGCAGATACTTGAGCTTCACGATGTCAACCTCCAGATAGTGTCTGTGAGCCGAGGCTGCTACTCGGCGTGCTTGACTTCACTCTTCTCGATGGTGGAAGCGCCCGCTCCCGCCTTTCCCGAGGCCCCGAAGAGGCGAATGTAACTGCGGACCAGTTCCTTGGCCGCCTGCTGGCCGGGGAGCAGGATCTTGCGCAGGTCCTTCTCGTTGGGCTTCTTGTCCCACGCCTCCTTGGCCCCCTGGAGGAAGACCATGCTGATGGCGGTCGCCACGTTGACCTTGCAGATGCCGATCTTCACCGCCTCCTCGAGGGTGCACTCCTCCGGGCGCAATTCGATTCCCTTCTCCTGCGCCTCCTGGCGGGTGCGGATGACCCCGCTGCTGCCGTGGCAGACGAGGGGCCTGTCGGTGGCCTTGCGAAGTTCCTCGATGCGGTCGCGGCGGAGAGGCCAGATGTCGTCCCACATGCCGTGGATGGAGCCCACCGCGGCGGCCAGCGAATCCACCCCCGTGCGCTCGACGAAGGACTTGGCCTGGGCGGGATCGGCCATCAGTTCCTCCACCTTGGCGCCGGCGCGGTCGCGCAGCCACTGGACCTGGTCGGCGTGGGACTGCTTGCGGATCTCGCTTACCTCGTCCCAGGTGGCGAAATCCTCGATCAGGGGGATCTTGCCCAGTTCGGCCTCCACGGGGATGCCGGCCGCGTGCGCCATCTCGCAGATCTTGGCGGAGATGGCGATGTTCTCCTCCAGCGGGAGGGCGGAACCGTCGAACATCAGGGAGGTGAACCCCGCGTGCAGACATTGGACGTTCTGCTCGAAACTGGTGCCGTGGTCGAGATGGAGCACCACGGGGACGCTGGCCTGGGCGGCCATCGTCTTCACCATGGCGGTGGCCATCTGGAGACCGGCGTACCTGATCGCCCCCTGACTGACCTGAAGGATGACCGGGGCGCGCTCCTCTTCGGCCGCCTCGACCACCGCCTTGACGCACTCCATGTTGTTGGCGTTGAAGGCCCCGACCGCGAACCCTTCCGCCTGCGCCTGTTGCAGCAAATCCTTGGATGTGACCAGTGCCATTCGCGTCTTCCTCCTATCCGCCCTCTCGCGAGAGTGATATGTTGTATGTCGAAGTATGCTCCAGACCGCGCTCGCGCACCCGCGTCGGCGCGATGTGATGCCCCGTCCGTGTCGTGCCTCGCCCTCCCGGCCTATCCGCCGGCGGCCGACTGCCGCGAGGCGGGGGGCTGGGCAGGCCCCACCAGCGCGGCGCGCAGGGCCATCTGATCGCCGGGGGTGGCGACGCCGACCACCGTGTCGCCCGCCCGCAGCCGGGTGGCCCCGCCGGGCAGCATGATGTGGTCCTCGTGTATCACCGCGGCGAGCACGCACTCGCCCGGCAGGGATATCTGCTGGACGGTCTTGCCGGCCGCCGGGGAATCCTCTGTGAGTTCTACGGCGACGATGACGATATTCCCTCTCTTGAGGGCGCTGAAGAAGAGCGCCTCGCCGGTTTCCACCTCCTGCTCGATGAGGTTGTAGATGATGGCGGTGCTGGACACCGTCTCGTTGATGCCGAGGAGGTGGAAGAGCCCCTCGTTCTTGGGATTGTTCACGCGCGCCACCTGGCGGGGGACCAGGAAATGGCGCTTCGCCATCTGGCACACCACCAGATTGTCCTCGTCGTGACCGGTGACGGCGGCGACGCAGTCGGCGCGGCCCATGCCCACATCGTGCATCACGCGCACCTCGCAGCCGTCCCCCACCACGATGGCGTCGCCGAACTCGCTCTTGAGGCGGCCGACGCGGGCGCTGTCCCTCTCGATCAGGGTGACCTCGTGGCCCTCGGCGAGCAACTGCCGGGTGAGGTAATAGCCGACTTTTCCTGCTCCTACGACGATTACATACATGCTGCCCGCTCCGCTGTTTCCGCCTGCATGGTCGGGCAAGGGGACGCGCTAGGAGTCCTTGCCGAACTTGTCCGGATTCTCCCTGATCAACTCCATGTACTCCGTGCAATGGCGGAGGGGGTGCCCGAGGAGCAGGTCCTGGAAGATCCCGGTTACGATGGCGGTGGTGCAGATGGTCTCGATGTCCGCGTCCCGGTAGGCCTCCGCGCGAATGGGATCGTAGACCCGGGCGAACACTTTGGGGACGTGGAAGCGATGCCGGGCGATCTGGGCGGCGACGATGTTGGTGTTGTCTCCGCTGGTGACGCCGACGAAGGCGTCCGCGTTCTCGATCCCGGCCTGGCGGAGCGCGTCCTCGTCTATGCCGACCCCGACCACGGTCTCGATGCTGAAGTCCGACCCCAGCCTTTGAATCGCCTTGTCGAAGGCGGATTGATCGCGGTCAACCACCGCCACCTCGTGGCCCGCGCGGGCCAGCAGGGCGGCGAGTGTGGACCCGACGCGCCCGCACCCAAGGATCACCACCCGCACCGCAGTCTCCTTCCGCTCGCATCTGCCTCGGTCATGCGCCATACGCCTCCGCTTACACACCGAAAGCCCGTCGGCCCGCGTCCACGGAAACAACCGGCGTCCGCACGCTGCGAACACCGGCCCACGGTATCACGCGTTTCTCCGACAGGCAATCTCCAGACGTCGCCGCCGGGCCACCGCCCCTCGGCGCTCGGGGAAGTATAGCACTCCGCCGCGGGAGGCGCAACGGGGAAGAACGGCCCTCTGGAGGCCGATTCGACCATCCCCGGCTGGGTCCAGGGCCGGGGGCTCCGCTTGCCAATCGGTCCGCGACGCCGATATAATGCCCGCTGTGAAACGTCAGACCGTTCTCGCCGGCGCCACCATCATGAGCGCGGCCGCCCTCCTCAGTCGTCTCCTCGGCTGGGTGCGCGACCGCGCCATCGGTCACTACTGGGGAGCTGGGGGCCACAGCGACGCCTACTGGGCGGCCTTCACGGTTCCCGATCTGCTCTACTACTTGCTCGCCGGCGGGGCGTTGAGCGCGGCGGTAATCCCCGTCTTCACCGCCTACCTGCAGCGGAAGGAGGACGACGAGAGCTGGCGGGCGGCCAACACCCTCGTCACTCTGCTGGTGGTGTGTGCGCTCACCGGCGTGGTGTTTATCGAGTTGTTCGCCCCTTCGCTGGTGAGGCTGACGGTCCCGGGATTGATGTCCAGCCGAGGGCCGGAGGCGGTGGCCGAGACGGCCGGCTATGTCCGCCTGCTCGCCCCCATGCTCCTGTTCACCGTTCTCAGCGCCCTGTTCACCGGTTTGATCCAGTCCCACCGGCATTTCACCGCGCCGGCGCTGTCCTGGCTGGTGTACAACCTGGGGGTGATCGCGGGGGCCTTCATCGGCGGCTCCCTGGTGGCCCGCCACGCGGGGCAGGTGGCCGGCCTGCGCACCCTGTGCCTGGGGGTGGTCACGGGTGCGATGCTGCAGGTGTTGGTGCAATTGCCGCCTTTGCTGGCGCGGGGGTTCCGCTACCGGCCGATGCTGGATCTGAGGCACCCGGGGGTGCGGGAGGTGCTTCACCTCTTCTTCCCCTATATGGCGGGGCTGGCGTTCACCCAGATCTGCCTGCTGTGGCTGCCCAGTTTCTTCGGGTCCTACTTCGAGGCCGGCGCGATCACCAGTCTCCGCTATGCCAACCGGCTGGTGGTGCTTCCGCTGGGGGTGTTCAGCATCGCCATCTCCACCGCCGCGTTTCCCAAGATGGCGGAGCAGGTGGCGGCGGGCGAGATGGCCAGGTTCCGGGGGCTGATCTCCGGCTCCATGCGGGCGGTCCTGTTCCTGGCAGTGCCGTCGGTGGCGGCGCTGATAGTGCTGGCGGGGCCCATCATCCGTCTCCTGTGGCGGTCTGGGCGGTTCGACGAGCAGGCCGTGAGGGCGGCGGAGTTCTGCCTCCTGTTCTATGCCTTCTCTCTGATCGGGATCTCCGCCCTCCAGGTGCTGAACCGCGCCTGCTATTCGCTGCGGGACCGTCGCACACCGCCGCTGGTCGGGGCCGGGTATACTGTGGTGATCGTGGGGGTGGCGATCGTTCTCATGTCGGGCCGGCTCCAGTATGCCGCCATCGCCGCCTCCACCTCCGTGGGGGTGACGGTGGGGGCGCTGGTGATGTTCGAGGTGCTGCGCCGCCGGTTGGGGGGAATCGCGGGCTGGGTGATCGTGGGGTCGTTCGCGCGGATGGTGGTGGCCGCCGCGGCCGCCGGCTTCGCGGCCTGGCAGACCTCCCACTGGCTGGGCGGCCGGCTGGGCGTGCCGGATACGCACTTCTGGCTCTCTCCGCCGCCCGCCGGGGCGCCGGTGCCGGCGCCGGTGCTCTTCGTGGCCGGCCAGGTGGCGAGCAGCCTGCTGGTGGGCGCGGCCGTCTACCTGGCCTGTTTGTGGGTGATGCGCGCCCCGGAGTTGGGCAGCGCAGGGGAGATGCTCCGCAGGCGGATGAGCAGGACGAGGGAGATGCCATCGGCGGGATAGGTTGAACCATGGCGCTGTCGCAGCAAGAAAGAACGCGCAACTTCTGCATCATTGCGCACATAGATCACGGCAAGTCCACGCTGGCCGACCGGATTCTGGAGAGCACGCAGACGCTGGACCGGCGCCAGATGCGGGACCAGGTGCTCGACCAGATGGACCTGGAGCGGGAGCGCGGCATCACCATCAAGGCGAGCGCCATCCACCTCACCTATCGGGCGGAGGATGGGGAGGAATACCTGCTCAATCTGATCGACACACCGGGCCACGTGGATTTCACCTATGAGGTGTCGCGCAGCCTAGCCGCCGCGGAGGGCGCGCTGCTAGTGGTGGACGCGGTGCAGGGGGTGGAGGCGCAGACGGTGGCCAACGCCCACCTGGCGGTGGAGCAGGGGCTGGAGATCGTGCCGGTGATCAACAAGATAGATCTGCCGAACGCCTCCGCGGAGCGGGCCCGGTCGGAACTGGAGGACATCATCGGGCTGGACGGGGAGGAGGCGCTGCTGACCAGCGCGAAACTGGGCACCGGAGTGAAGGAGGTCCTGGAGGCGGTGGTGCGCCGGATTCCGCCCCCGGAGGGAGACCCGAATGCCCCCCTGCAGGCGCTCATCTTCGACTCCCACTTCGACCCCCACCGGGGGATCGTCGCCTATGTGCGGGTGCGGAACGGACGGATCAGACCCGGCATGCAGATTCGCATGATGTCCACCGGCCGCGCCTACACGGTGCAGGAGATCGGCGTGTTCCGCCTGGGGTTGCAGCCGGTCGAGGAGTTGTCGGCGGGGACGGTGGGATATGTGATCGCGGGGATCAAGGAGATCGGGGAGGCCCAGGTGGGGGACACCATCACCGACCACGCGGCCCCGGCGAGCGAACCCCTGCCCGGATACCGGGAGGCGAAGCCGGTGGTGTTCTGCGGGCTCTACACCTCCGAGAACCAGGACTATCCGCTGCTGAGGAACGCGCTGGAGAAGTTGAGCCTGAACGATGCCGCGCTCTCCTATGAGCCGGAGACCTCGGCCGCGCTGGGCTTCGGGTTCAGGTGCGGGTTCCTGGGGCTGTTGCACATGGACATCGTGCAGGAGCGGCTGGAGAGGGAGTACGAGTTGGACCTGGTGGCGACCGCGCCCAGCGTGGTCTACCATGTGCTCACCACCGATGGCGAGATGCTGGAGGTGGACAGCCCGGCGAAATTGCCCCGGGCCGACAAGATCGCGCGCATCGAGGAGCCCTATGTGCGCGCCACCATCATGACCCCCGCGACCTATCTGGGCGCCTGTATCGATCTCTGCCAGGACCGAAGAGGGGAGTACCAGTCCCAGGAGCACTCCGGCACCGACCGCGTGATCCTCACCTACCTGCTGCCATTGGCGGAGATCCTGTTGGACTTCTTCGACCAGTTGAAATCCCGGAGCCGGGGCTATGCGTCTCTGGACTACGAGGTGGCCGGCTACCGGGAGTCCGATCTGGTGAAACTGGATGTGATGATCAACGGGGATCCGGTGGACGCGCTGTCCATCATCACCCACCGCACCCGCGCTTACCAGCGCGGCCGCGCCCTGGTGCAGAGGCTGCGGAAGGCGCTTCAGAGGCAAATGTACGAGATCCGCCTGCAGGCGGCGATCGGCTCCCGCGTGATCGCCTCGGAGCGCATTCCCCCGCTGCGGAAGAACGTGCTCGCCAAGTGCTATGGCGGCGATGTCACCAGAAAACGCAAACTCCTGGAGAGGCAGAAGGAGGGCAAGAAGCGCATGCGCCAGGTGGGCAAGGTGAGCATCCCCCAGGAGGCGTTTCTCACCGTGCTGAAGATCGCGGAGTGAACGTCTGACAGGATTGTATGACGTTTATAGAAGCTGTTTGACGGGTACTCGTCTAGCTTGAAGGAGGTATGTTGCTGATGTCTGGATATATCTTCTTGTGCAACGAGCATACGAAACAAGAGGTCTTCAGCAGGCAGTTGATGGGTACTACTAGAACAATGGCACAGCAGATGCCGGTGAAGAAAGGGGACATCCTTTTCCTGTATGATTACACTAATGAGGAACTTCATGGGATATTCTCGGCTGAAGAGGATGCTCAACTTGATTGGGCCCCGGACGCGTGGAAGGGCAAGTATCCGTGGCAGGTGCCTTTTCGCGTTAGATGCCAGTGTGCCCCACTGCTACGCCACGAGTTTGCACACCTGGTAAAGTGGTACGGAGAGCCACCCAAACCCCATCTTTGCCCAGTATTGAAGACGGATCAGGCGGTGGTGGACCTCGAACGTGCGTTCGTGACGAAGGGACAAGTACAGCACGGTTAGGACAGGCTGCCGCGTTTCCGAGTGCCACGCCATCATCCCAGGGCCGGGGCTTGTCCGCAACTCGGAGCACGTCGACAGGAGATTAGCCGATTCATCGGCAGGACCAGCCGGGGCGCGTGTGCACGCTATCCTGAGCGCGAACAATGTCTCCCAACGGAGAAGCGATTTGCTGAGAATCGGCCTCTACCTCCACCTCCCGTTCTGCCTCGCCAAGTGCGCCTACTGTGATTTCGACTCCGTTCCTCTCGCCGCGGCGGGCGGGGAGGAGGCGGCGCGGCGGTATCTGGACTTCCACGGCGCGGCGGTGGACACCATCTATCTGGGCGGCGGGACGCCCAGCGTGCTGCCCGCGGAGTGGCTGGCCGAGTTGCTGGCGCGGGTGAGGAACCGGTTCGACTGCTCGTCCTGCGCGGAGGTGACCGTGGAGGCGAACCCGGCCACGGTGGACGAGGAAAAGTTGGCCGCGCTGCGGGAGGCCGGGGTCACCCGCATCAGCCTGGGCGTGCAGTCGCTCTGCGACGAGGTGTT
>JALGTT010000386.1 GCA_029821235.1 Candidatus Hebobacteria bacterium
GCGGCGCAGGGGCAGGCGGCCGTCTGCGTGGTGATGGCCTCCGGCGGATACCCCGGGAAATACGAGACCGGCAAACTCATCCGCGGGCTCGATGCCGTCGCCGACATGTCGGATGTGCTCGTGTTCCACGCCGGCACCAAACAGACCGACCACGGAGTGGTGACCGCTGGCGGACGGGTGCTCGGCGTCACCGGCCTGGGCGACGACCTCCAGGCGGCGATCTCCGCCGCCTACCGGGGGGTGGAGACGATCACCTTCGAGGGCGCCCATTACCGGCGGGATATCGGGAGGCGAAAGAGCGGCTGACCGCAGGCCCTTTGTCTGCAACGGGGCGCGGGATGGGGCCAGCAGAATACTCACCAACGACAGTCGGGAGAACTCAATGCAGGATCAAATCAAAGTCTTCACGGGAAACGGTAACCCGGAACTCGCAAAGGAGATCTGCGACCACCTCGGCATCCCCGTGGGCAAGGCCGAGATCCGCCGTTTCTCGAATGAAAACATCTTCGTGCAGATTCAGGAGAACGTGCGGGAGCGGGACGTGTTCGTCGTTCAGCCGCTCTCCAGCCCGGTGAGCGAGAACCTGGTCGAACTGCTCATCATGCTGGACGCGCTGCGGGGCGCCTCCGCCCGCCGCATCACCGCGGTGATTCCCTATTACTCCTACGCCCGCTCCGACAAGAAGGACATGCCCCGCATCTCCATCGCCGGCCGGCTGATCGCCGACCTTTTGATGACCGCGGGCGCCAACCGCCTGCTCACCATGACCCTCCACTCAGAACAGGTGCAGGGATTCTTCCGCTGCCAGGCAGACCACCTCTCCGCCACCCCGATCCTGTGCGACTACTTCGAGTCACTCGGGATCGAAAACTGCGTCGCCCTCGCCACCGACGCCGGCTCCGCCAGGCGGGCCGGCCAGTACGCTACCCGGCTCAACATCCCCCTCGCCTTCATTGACAAGCGGCGGGTGAACGACGAGGAGGTCATCGTCCGCGCCGTGGTCGGGGATATCGAGGGGAAGAACGTCATCTTCTTCGACGATGAGATCGCCCGCGGCACATCGCTGCTGGAGGCGGTCAAACTGGTGCAGAAGTTCGGCGTGGGGGACATCTACGTGGGGGCCACCCACGGGGTCTTCACCGGCAACGCGGTGGAGCGCCTCACCGCTTCGCCTCTGAAACAAGTCGTGGTCACCAACACCGTTCCCCTGCCCCCGGAGAAGCGCTCCCCGAAGATCGTGCAGTTGTCCGTCGCCAAGTTGTTCGGCGAGGCCATCAAGCGCATTCACACCGGGGAGTCGGTGAGCGAGATATTTGAATGACCTATTGTGGGACGGGCGTGCTTCAGTTTGCGAACATCTCCGAGCGAAGCAGACCTACGCCGTCGGTCTGTAGGGCTGGCATTCCTATGCCAGCCATGGCGGGCACGGGAGTGCCCGCCTTACAGCACGGCCGCGCCGGAATGCGCACAGAGTTTCACAGTCCAAGAAAGGCATAACCTGGCATGACAACCGAAAACCCACTCGTGCTCATCCTCATGGGCAGCCCCAATGACGCCTCCAAGGTGGAGGCGGCGGAGAAGACCCTGGCCGAATTGGGCGTCCCGTGTGAGACCCGCGTCGCCTCCGCCCACCGCCAGCCGGACCTGGTGGCGGAACTGGCGGGGGAGGCGAGGGCCCGGGGCGTGAAGGTGATCATCGCGGCCGCCGGCATGGCCGCGCACCTGGCGGGCGCGGTCGCCGCGCGCACCACGCTCCCCGTGATCGGAATCCCAGATGCCGAGCGGAATGCCGGTCGCCACAGTCGCCATCGACGGCGCGAAGAACGCTGCTCTGCTCGCGGCGGAGATACTCGCCCTCAGCGACTCCACCCTGGCAGCGAAGTTGGACGAGATGCGCGCCCAGGCCGCCCAGCCCGCGGCTCCCCCGCAGCCGGAACCCGAGGCCGAGGAAACAGGATGATAGACCGCTACTCATATCCCCAGATGCGCGCCCTGTGGGCGCCGGAGAACCGCTGCCGCAAGTGGCTGGAAGTCGAATTGCTCGTCGCCGAGGGGTGGGCCGAGATCGGCCGCATCCCGAAGGAGGCGGCCGCCAAGTTGCGGGAGCACGGGGATCGGTTGCTCGCGCCGGACTTCGACTTCGGCAGCGTCGTCCAGCGCACCCTGGAACTGGAGGGCGATGTCCCGGGCTTCGAGCCGAAGCCCGGGCAGCCGGTCATCCGCCACGACCTCATCGCCTTTCTCACCGCGGTGTCCGAGCACCTGGGGG
>JALGTT010000025.1 GCA_029821235.1 Candidatus Hebobacteria bacterium
AAAGGGCGCTGGGCCTGGTCGAATCCGATATTCTTGAAGTAGGGGATTGTAGGGCGCGCATTCCCATGCGCGCCTTGGCTGGCTTGGGAAAGCCAGCCCTACAGAACGGCCGCAGATTGCAAATCTGCGCCACAGAACAGGCGGCGGGGCATCGAGCCTCCTTCGCCAAGGCCGCGGAGCCCAGGCATCCCCCGGCTCTACAGAGCGGCCGCGTAGTGGGGCCTCGGCCCCCCGCAAACAAACGGGGCACATGCCCCGGCGCAGGCGGGCACGCGCCCCTGAGAATTCAGTCAGTCTGCGAGAGCGCCCTCAGTGCACCAGCCGCGCTCCCTGCACCTCGTTGAGGTCGGTGACCCCCGGCCCCACGTGGGGGATGCGGACCACCAGGTGCTGGTCGCTCAGGTTGGCGACGAAGAAGAGCACTCCCCGCCGGGTGCCGAGCAGCGGTTCGGCGAGGCTGCTGTCCACCTTCAACTTGAAGAACAGTGGGAGCACCCCCGGCCGGTAGGTGCCTAGCATCAGCGGCCCTTCCTCATCCCCGGCCTGGCGCAGCCAGTGGTAGATGAAGGTGTCCTCCCGCCGGAAGAGTCCGTCCCACGCGTAGATCACCATCAGGCTGATCTCGGTGCTGTCCGGGGTCTCCGGGCCGATCGCCAACTGGTGCGCCTTCTCCAGCAGCTCCAGGCCGCCCTTGGTGCCCACGAACTCCCAGCGAAAACCGGACCCGACCGCACCCGAGAACTCCTCGGGCATGTCCCGGAACTCGTAGTAGCACCCCCGCTCCGACAGCACCACCCGCACCAGGTTGTTCACATACTCGTTCCCCTCCCCAACCTGATCCTTGATGTAGTCAATCATCGCCTGGTAACCCTGCCGGGCATCTCTCGCCGGTCCGTGTGGTTCTCGATATTTCCAGTCCACCGCGAAGTTCCTTTCCGGAACCCCAGCATCTCAATTTCATGTTACCCATCCACAGGGCGTTCGGCCTCCCCTCGTGTGCCCTCTGCGGCCTATATACCACGATTCTCACCACCTCCAGACGCACAATTAGCGCGCGTCTGTCACGCTCATCCCATCTCGCAGGTCTTCGCCTGGCCGGTTCATCCGACACCGCCCCCGCGTCCTCCGTGTCGGCGGGGGGTCTAAGTGGTATACTGGTAACGGAGTCTGCACCGTGCGCTTTCTTTGTCTTCTTGTGGTGTTGCTGGTCTCGTTCTGCCCGCTCGCGCGGGCGGAGACGGCCGCGCCTGCCCCCGACTCCCCGCCTGCCACCGCGGAGCCGGCCGCGGCGCCCGCCGACACGAAAGCATCCCCTCCCGCCGGCCCCACCCCGGAGGACAAGGCCGACGCGGAGATCGGCAAGCGCGCGGCCGAGGAAGTGGACAAGCAGTACGGGGACAAGATCCTCAAGGACTCGCCCGACCTGCCCCGCATCATGAAGATCGTCGAGCAGCTCCGGCCCCTCACCGAGAAACCCTACCAGACCTACCAGGTCAAGGTCATCGCCAGCCCGGAGATAAACGCCTTCTCCCTGCCGGGCGGCTATCTCTACTTCACCCAGGGGCTGCTGGACGCGGTGGAGTCGGACGACGAACTGGCCGCGGTGGTCGGCCACGAGATGGCTCACGTGTGCCTCAGCCACGCGCGGCGGCAGATGAGGCGGGATCGCCGCTACCAGGAGGTCCTCACCCCGGTCATCATCGCCTCCATCCTCGCCAACTCGGATGCCCTGGATCCAGGCGCCATCGCGGCGGTGGGCAGCCTGGTGGTGCAGGACGCGCTCAACCATTACGGCCGCGAGGCGGAGTTCGAGGCCGACGGGGCCGCCGTCCGCTACCTCCACGCCAGCAAGCGTTACAACCCGGTCGGCGTGCTCACCGTGGTCGAGGGCCTCGCCCATCTCCAGTCCACCCGGCCCAAGGTGGAGGCCGGCGTGTTCCAGACCCACCCGGACCCCGAGGAGCGCATCAAGGCGGTCGAGCGGGCGCTCACCGCCCTGCATGTTCCCATCGAGCGCCGCCGGGTGCTCAAGTCCTTCTCCGCCACCGCGGCCGCGGTCACCAAGCACGACCGGGAGATCGGCGAGGTGCGAATCGGCGAGCGCGTGCTCTACCAGCCCGCGGCGCCCTGGAACGACCTTTCCCCGGTGGCGCGCGCCCAGCACACCGCGGAGGCGCTCAACCGGTTGCTGCTCGCGGACCTGGAGTTGATGGAGATCAGCGTGACCGAGCGCGAGGGCGCGGCCTCCGTCATCGCCCGCGGCGAGGTGCTGCTCACCATCCTCCCCGGTGACGCGGAGTTCCACGAGACCACTGTGGAGGCGCTCTCCACCCAGGCGATGGAGGTGCTGCGGGCCGCCTTCCAGGAGGAGAAACTGAAGCGGTTCTACTAGAGCCGCTCACGCGACCGGAGCGATCTCCGCTCCCAGGAGCCGCAGTTTCCCGGCCAGGTCCTCGTAGCCCCGGCTGAGGTACGGCCCCACCCCCACCTCGCTCTCCCCTTCGGCCGACAGTGCCGCGATCACCAGCGCGGCCGCATCCCGGATGTTGTGTCCCTCCACCCGCGCCCCGCGCAGCCGCTCCACCCCCTCCATCATCAGACAGCGCGGACCCTGCAGTTCCACACTTGCCCCCATGCGCGCGAGTTCGGGCGCGTATTGCAGCCGATTGTCGAAGACCGTCTCACGAATGGTGCTGGTTCCCTCCGCGGCGGCCAGCACCGCCGCGAACGGCGGCTGGAGGTCGGTGGAGAAGGCGGGGAAGGGGGCGGTGGTCACCTGCACGGCGCGAGGACGGCCGGGGCATCTGGCGAGCAGGCCGGAGGCCGTCTCCGACAGTTCCACTCCGGCCTCCACGAGTTTGTCCGCGGTTTCGCCGAGATCCTGTCGGGTGATATCCGGCACCACCACCTCGCCCCGCGTCGCCGCCGCCGCGCAGATGAGGGTGCCGGCCTCCAGGCGGTCTGGGTTCACCCGATGCTTGACCCCGGTCAACTCCTTCACCCCCCTCACCACCAGGGTGCTGGTCCCCACGCCGCGCAGGTCGGCCCCACACTTGGTGAGGAAACGGCAGAAGTGAACCACGTCCGGCTCGTAGGAGGCGTGCTCTATCACGCTCTCCCCCTCCGCCATGGAGGCCGCCATCAGCGCGGTGAAGGTCGCCCCCGGATTGCGGTGTTCCGGGTCGAGCACCACCCGCGCTCCCCGCAGCCCCTCGCACTGGAGCGAAATGCGCCCCCCCTCCACCTCCGCCCGCGCGCCCAGGGCCCGCAGGACCGACAGGAAGTGTTCCACCGGCCGGGAGCCGAGTTGGCATCCGCCCGGAATCGGGAGTTCGGCGCGGCCCTTGCGCAGGGCCACCGGCCCCAGCACATAGTGGGAGGCCCGCATCTCGCTCACCGGCTCCTCCGCCGGCCGGCAGGTGGCGATCCCGCGGTTGATCACCCTCACCATCCCCTCGCCCTCCTCCTCGACCGTCAGGCCAAGGGAACGCAACAACTCCAGCATGGTCCGCACATCCGAGATGCGGGGGACGTTTTCGAGGATGGTCTCTCCCTCCACCAGCAGGGTGGCCGCCAGGGTGGGAAGGGAGCCGTTCTTGCTGCCGGAGAGGGTCACCGTTCCGCGCAGGGGTCTGCCTCCGGCGATCTTGTAGGCGTGTTCGCTCATGTGCAACGCGCCGCGCGCGCCGACCTCCTTCTGGTGTTTGGCGTGATGGGAGACTACTTCGCCGCGGGAGGGGAAATTCCCGTCAGGGGAGGGACCGCCCGTTCTCTCCGGGTCAGCCGTCGTCGGAGCCGCCCGGCTCCCGCCGCCCTCTTCTCGCCACGCGGAGCCGATTCAAGGCCCGCCTCAGCGCCGCTTGCGCCCGCACTACATCCATCCCCGCGTGATGTGCGCGCAGCCGTTCCCGCGCGCGTTCCTGGGCGGCGCGGGCGCGGGCGACATCGATCTCCACCGCCGCCTCCGCGGAGTCGGCCAGCACCGTCACCCCGCTCCACGTCACCTCCAGCAGGCCGCCGGAGATGGCGAAGCTCACCTGCTCCCCCTGATCGGTTACCACGTCCAGCTCCCCGGTCTCCAGTTCCGCCACCATCGGCGCGTGGTGGGCGAGCACCCCGAACGACCCCATCGCTCCTGGGGCCACCAGGCTTTCCACCTTGCCCCGGTATACGATTCGGTCCGCGGAGACGATGGTGAGGTCATAGAGCGGCGGCACGTCAGCCTCCCTTCGCCAGCGTCTCCGCCTTCTGGAGCGCCTCGTCTATCCCGCCCACCATGTAGAAGGCCTGCTCGGGAAGGTCGTCGTGTTTTCCCTCCACGATCTCCTTGAAGCCGCGGATCGTCTCCCGCAGGGGCACATAGCGGCCCGGCTGGCCGGTGAAGGCCTCGGCCACGAAGAACGGCTGGGACAGGAACCGCTCGATGCGCCGCGCCCGCTCCACGATGGTCCGGTCCTCGTCGGAGAGTTCCTCGATGCCCAGAATGGCGATGATGTCCTGGAGGTCCTTGTACCGCTGGAGCACCTCCTGCACGTCGCGCGCCACCCGGTAGTGTTCCTCCCCAAGGACCACCGGGTCGAGGATGCGGGAGGTGGACCGCAACGGATCCACCGCCGGGTAGATGCCGCGCTCGGCGATCCTGCGGTCCAGCACCGTGGTCGCGTCCAGGTGGGCCATCGCCGTCGCCGGCGCGGGGTCGGTGATGTCGTCCGCCGGCACGTAGATCGCCTGGAGGGAGGTGATGGAGCCCCGCTTGGTGGAGGTGATTCGCTCCTGGAGCTCCGCCATCTCCGTGGCGAGGGTGGGCTGGTAGCCGACCGCGGAGGGCATTCTCCCCAGCAGCGCCGAGACCTCAGAGCCCGCCTGCACGTAGCGGAAGATGTTGTCTATGAACAGCAGCACGTCCTGCCCCTCGACATCGCGGAAGTACTCGGCGAACGTGAGCCCCGTCAGGCCCACCCGCAGCCGCGCGCCGGGCGGCTCGTTCATCTGGCCGAACACCATGATGGCGCGGGAGATCACCCCCGACTCCTTCATGTTCAGCCACAGGTCGTTGCCCTCCCGCGTTCGCTCGCCGATGCCCGCGAACACGGAGACCCCGCCGTGCTGGGTGGCCATGTTGTGGATGAGTTCCTGGAGGATGACCGTCTTGCCCACCCCCGCGCCCCCGAACATCCCCACCTTGCCGCCTCGGGGATAGGGGGCCAGCAGGTCCACCACTTTGAACCCGGTCTCGAAGACCTCGGTCCTCACCTCCTGGTCCTCGAAACTGGGCGCGGGGCGGTGGATGGGATACTCCAGGGAGGCATCCACGGGCCCCAACTCGTCGATCGGCTCGCCCAGCACGTTGAACAGCCGCCCGAGACACTTCACCCCCACCGGCACGGTGATGGGCCGGCCGGTGGCCTCGGCGGTCATTCCCCTCACCAATCCCTCGGTGGGGGCCATCGCCACACACCTCACCGTCTCGTTGCCGAGGTGCTGCGCCACCTCCAGCACCAGGCGGCGGCTTTCCTCGCCGTGCGCCACCTCCATCTCCACCGCGTCGCGGATCTTCGGCAGTTGCTCAGCCGGGAAGCGGATATCCACCACCGGCCCGATCACTTGCACCACTTTTCCTTGCGCCATTCCTCTCATCCCATCCGTGACACCGGCTAGGCCGTGGCCTCGCTCGCGCCCACTATCTCCGTCAGTTCCTTGGTGATTCCCGCCTGCCGCGCCTTGTTGTACGCCAGGGTGAGGCTGCGGATCATCTCCTCCGCGTTGTCCGTCGCGGCCGTCATCGCCGCCACCCGGGCCGCGTGCTCGCTCGCCGAGGCCTCCTGCACGATTCCTGCCAGCCGCGCCCGGAGATACCGGGTCATCACCCCCTCCAACATGCCCGGCAGCGGCGGCTCGCAGATGAGGTCGCCCGTGCCTGGGGAGAGCAGACCCCGGGGGGCCTCCGGCCCGCCGGGCCCCTCCTGAGCGCGCACCGGAAGCAGCACCTCGCTCCTCACCTGAGACCGCACGCCGCTGTGAAAGGCCGAGTACACGGCCACCACCTCGTCCACCTCCCCGGCCAGGTAGAGCCTCCCAATCCGGTCCGCCAGCCGCATCACCTGGTGGGGGTTGGGCTCCCCCCCGAGGGGAACCAGCCGGTCGGCGATCCGATACCCCCGGCGCGCCATCTGCACCGACCCGCGTCTCCCCACCGCGACCACCTGCACCTGGTCCGGTCCGCCCACCTCCAGCGCGCGGCGCACCGCGTTGGCGTTGTAGCCGCCGCACAGGCCCCGGTCGCTGGTCACCAGCACCATCGCCTTGCGCTCCCCCTCCCTCGCCTGGAGAAAGGGGTGTGCTCGGGTGACCGCGGCCAGCCGCCGGACCAGTTCCTCGATGGCTCCCGCGTAGAGCCGCACCGTCTCCAGGCGCTGCTCCGCCCGGCGCAGGCGAATGGCGGCCACCGTCTTCATCGCGCGGCAGATCTGCTCGATGCTCTGCACCGTGCGGATCTTGTTCTTTACATCCTTGGCGGAAATCACTCGGCGCCGGCCCCTTCCTCGGTCTCCCCCCGGTCGGCCCGGAACCGCGCCCGCGCGTCCTCCAGGCCTTCCTTCAGCCTCGCCTCCGTCTCCGGCGACAGTTTCCCGGTCTCCCGAATCTCCTGGAGCACCCTCGGATGCCTCTCCCGCAACACGGTGAGCGCATGAGCCGCGAACTCGCCCACCTCCTCCACCTCCAGATGGTCGGTGAATCCGTGGGTGCCGGCATAGATGACGGCCACCTGCTCGGCCGCCGGCATGGGAGCATACTGCGGCTGTTTCAGAATCTCCATCATCCGCTCGCCCCGAGCCAACTGGTCCCGCGTCGCCTTGTCCAGCTCTGTCGCGAACTGCGCGAACGCCTGGAGTTCTTGATAGTAGGCGAGGTCCAGCCGCAGCATCCCGGCCACCTGCTTCATCGCCGGAATCTGCGCGTCCCCGCCCACCCGGGAGACGGAGATGCCCACATTGATGGCGGGGCGGAACCCGGCGAAGAAGAGATCCCGCTCCAGGTAGATCTGTCCGTCGGTGATGGAGATGATGTTGGTCGGGATGTAGGCGGAATAGTCGTTCTCCTGGGTCTCCACGATGGGAAGCGCGGTGAGCGATCCGCCGCCCAACTCGTCGCTCAACTTCGCCGCCCTCTCCAGCAGGTGGGCGTGGAGGTAGAAGATGTCTCCGGGGAAGGCCTCCCGGCCCGGCGGCCGCCGCAGCAGCAGCGAGATCTGGCGGTAGGCCTGGGCGTGCTTGGTGAGGTCGTCGTAGATGACCAGTGCGTGTTTTCCCTGATCGCGATAGTACTCGCCCATGGAGCAGCCGGCGAAGGGGGCGACGTACTGGAGAGGCGCGGGATCGTCTGCGTCGGCGCAGACGATGACGGTGTAGTCCATGGCATCGTGCTGCCGCAACACCTCCGCGATGCGCGCCACGGTGGACAGTTTCTGGCCGATCGCCACATAGATGCAGTGGACGTTCTGCCCCTTCTGGTTGATGATGGTGTCCACCGCGATGGCGGTCTTGCCGGTCTGGCGGTCGCCGATGATGAGTTCCCGCTGCCCGCGCCCGATCGGGGTCATCGCGTCGATGGACTTGAGGCCGGTCTGGAGCGGCTCCTTCACCGGCTGCCTCTGAATCACGTTGGGGGCCTGGGTCTCCACCTCCCGCGTCTCCTGCGCGGGGATGGGCCCTTTGCCATCCACCGGCTGGCCCAGCGCGTTCACCACCCGCCCCAGCAGAGCGTCTCCCACGGGCACCGAGATGATGCGGCCCGTGCTCTTCGCCAGGTCGCCCTCCTTGATGTCCGTGTCCCGGCCCAGCAGGATGCAGCCGACGTTGTCCTCCTCCAGGTTGTGGGCCAGCCCGTAGACTCCGCCGGGGAACTCTATCATCTCGCCCATCATCGCGTCCCACAGGCCATACACGCGCGCCACCCCGTCGCCGACCTGCAGCACGCGCCCCACGGCCCGCATGGGCGCCTCCGCGCCGAACTTCTCGATCTGCTCGCGCAGCACCGCACTCACTTCATCTGGCCTGATTCTCACCGCACCCGTCCTTCCGTGCGCATCAGCGTCTGTCTCAATTCCGCCAGTCTTCCCGCCGCCGTCCCGTCAATCAGGCGGTCTCCGATCTGCACGCTCACCCCGGCCAGCACCTCCGGGGAGATCTCCACCTCCAACACCACCTCCCGCCCGGCGAGCCGCGACAGCGCCGCCCGCAGGCGCGCCGTCTGCTCCTCGGTCAGCGGCGCGGCCGTCCGCACCGTGGCGCGCGCCACGCCCGCTGCCTCGTCCGCCAGTTCGTCGAAGGCCTCCGCCACCGCCGCCAGGTGGCTCCCGCGGTGGTGCCTCACCAGCGCGTTCAGCAGCCCCAGGATGGGCCTTCTCACCTGCCCGCCGAGCGCCGCCTCCAGGGCCGCCATCTTCTGGTCGGCCTCCAGGTCGGGGCGCTCCAGCAGGGCGCGGAGATCGGGGACGCTCTCCACCAGGTCCGCCAACTCGTCCAGTTCCCGGCGCAGGGCCTCCACCTCCGCGGGCTCCGCCGCCCGCAGCAGCCCCTCTGCATACCGGCTGGACACCGCTCTCTGGGTCATGACCTCTGCTCCAGGTCGCCGATGAAGTCGTCCACCGCCCGCCGATGGACCTCCGGGTCGAGCCGCCCGAGCACCGCCTTCTGCGCTGCCAGCAGAGCCAGGTCAACCATCTGTTGCCGAAGTTCCAGGGCCGCCGCCTCCCGGTCCATCTCGATCGCGGCCTGGGCGCGTTGGCGCAGCTCGCGCGCCTCCTCTCTCGCCTCGGCGAGAATGCGCTGCCGCGCCTCTTCGCCCTCCTGCACCGCCTGGCGCACCAGTTCGCGCCCCTCGTCGCGCGCCTGCGCGAGCGCCTTCGCGCGCTCTTCATCAATGCGCGCCAGTTCGTTTCTCGCCCGCTCGCCGTCCTCCAGAGCGCGCGCGATCTCCTCCTCCCTCTGGGCGATGATCTTCATCAGCGGCGCGAAGAGATAGCGCTTCAGCACCAGGAACAGGATGCCGAAGGCCACCACCTGGAGCACGAGTACGGCATGGTCAATCGCTAGCGGATCGCCTGACTCTCCCATGGCTCCTCCATCCAAGTTGCCCGGCCGGGCAAGTCCACTACTGACCGCTCATCTTGGAGAGCACCTGAAGCACGGCATCCGTCTCCGGCAGCTTCTTCGACAAGATGATGCTCACGAACAGCGCGTAGATGGTCAAGGACTCGATCAGCGCCAGGCCGAGGATCAAGAAGGTGAACAGTCGTCCGCCGGCCTCCGGCTGTCTCGCCGCCGCCTCCAGGGCGGCCGACGCGACTCGTCCCTGGCCAAGGCTGCCTCCGAAGGCCGCAATCGCCACCGCCAGCCCAGTCGCCAGCGCCAATCCGAACAGATACAGCATCGGCATCTCCTTTCTGCGCCTAGCGGGCCTCGCCGCACCGCACCGCGATGAAGCAAGGCCCCCGTCTGCACTTTGCCATTCGCCCGGCGTCGCCTCCGCGGACCGTCTCCCGGCGGAAGCCCCGCGGCTACTGCTCTTCCTCCTCCGGCAACTCCATGACTCCGGCCAGGTAGACCACCGCGAGCATGGCGAACACCAGCGCCTGCACCACCGCGATCAATACCTCCAGCATCATGTTGGGAAATTGCACCGGGATGGGAATGTGGCTCTTCAGATAGAGGGGAGCCACCAAACCGATCATCATCAGAATCAGCGTCTCCCCCGCGAACATGTTGCCGAAGAGACGAAGCGCCAGCGTCACCGGGCGCACGATCTCGCTCACCACGTGAATGAAGAAGATCAACACCAGCAGGGGCAGGTACACCAGCCGCCGCGGGACGCCCTCTACGAAGTGATACATGTAGCGAAGGCCGTGCCTGCGGAAGCCCACATACTGCACCACCACGAACACCACCAGAGCCAGCGCGGCGGTGATGGTCAGATTCGCCGTGCCCGCCATC
>JALGTT010000026.1 GCA_029821235.1 Candidatus Hebobacteria bacterium
TACTCCATCACGATGTAGTGATAGGGGCCGTCGGAGCCGGTGTCGTAGATGCCCGCGACGTGCTCGTGGATGATGCCGGCGGCGGCCCTCGCCTCCCGGCGGAAGCGGGCGAGGAACTCCGCGTCGGCCGCCATCTCCGGCTTCATCACCTTGACCGCCACCACCCGGCCGAGCACGCGGTCGCGCCCGCGGTAGGTGACGGCCATGCCGCCCTCTCCCGCCTTGTCTAGGATCTCGTAGCGATGGTTGAGGACCTGCCCGATCATGCTGTCCTGAGATTGTGCCTTACTTGGCGCGAGGTTTCATAGCGCGGGGGCCGAGATGCAGGACTAGCGGCCGAACCCGCTCCACAGCACCACCACCATCGCCATCGCCAGCGAGATGATGCTGACCACCGCCAGCGCGGCGGCGAGGTGGGGGGTGAACGGCGGCTGCGGGGCGAAGGCGGCGACCAGAAAGGCGAAGATGCCGATGCCCACGAACAGCAGGGCCGCTCCGATGCGGCGGCCGCGCTTGCGAGCCTGAAAGTAGGCGGCTCCCAGCACCCACACCAGCAATGCCGCGCCAAAGCCGAGCCTCCACCACCGCAACTGTCGCCCTCCGTTTTCTAGGGATACGGGTAAGAGTCAGGATACGGCGTCTGGTCGCCCGCGTCAATGCCGGCCTCGGCGTCCCCCTGTTGGTCCGGTCGGAGCGGAGCGGCCTCGCGGCGGGCGCGCTGCTCCTCGCGGCTGAGGTGGCGCTTGTCGCCGGAGGAGGAGACGCGGATAGCGGCTCGGGGCTCCACCGGGCAGACGTATTCGCACTGCCCGCATCCCACACACACCCGGTCGTCCACCACGGGCCGGGGAAGGCCGTCCAGGACATCCGGGTAGATGGCGTCATAGGGGCAGGCTTCATCGCACACCACACACTGCCGGCCATAGGCCCAGGCAATGCACTTGCTTCGGTCAATGGTGGCGGTGCCCAGGAAGAGATGCTTCTTCTCCTCCGCGCGGAAGGGCTGGATGGCGCCCGTGGGGCAGACCTGCCCGCAGGCATCGCACATGTCGCTGCACGGCCCCATCCGGGGCACCAGGATGGGCGTGCCCAGGGCCTCTATCCCCCCCTCCCCGAAGGCCGGCTGGAGCGTGTTGGTGGGGCATACTTTCATGCACTCGCCGCACCGCACACAGGCGGTCACGAAGGCCTCCTCCGCCCGGGCCCCTGGGGGCCGGATGAGCCGCTCGGAGGAGAGTTTCAGCACGCGCTCACCGCCCTGGGTGGGCTTGGTGCTCCAGTCCACCTTGGGCAGGACCACCGCCGCCACCCCGATTCCGATCGCCTCCAGCACCCTTCGCCGCTCGGGGTCCACCCGGTCGTCGCGGCCGCTGAGGGCGCGGCCGGTGGTGACGGAGATCGCCTCCTCGGGGCAGACCGCCAGGCAGGAATAACACCAGATACATTCGCCGCCCCGGTACTTCTTCGGATCCTCCAGGATCGCGCCCATCTTGCACTCGTTCACACAGCGCAGGCAGTTGGTGCACTTGTCGGAGACGCGCAGCCGCAGGGGCGAGATTCTCCCCAACAGCCCCAGGAGCGCGCCGAGAGGACACAGATTCCGGCACCAGAACCGCCGGGCCAGGCTGCCCAGGGCGACGATCGCCGCGAAGATGACGAAAGTCAGCAGCCCCAGCCGGAAGTGGTGGGGAGGCGAGCCGGGGCGCGCGAACCAACTGAGCGCGGCCCCGAAACGCCAGAAGAGCCGCTCCAGCCAGGGGCGGTTCTCGGTGAGGGGCCCGTAGGCCCACGCCGTGTTGACATCCCGCGCGAAGGTGATGCTCCACTGCACCGGGGGCACGCCGGAGAGGGTGAGGGTGCGGGTGAGGAGGGCGATGGGATCGGCGGCGTAGGCGGCAGACAGCCCGACGCTGCGGGAGAGGGAGGGCTCCCGCGGGGAGCGGTGGGCGGCCGGGAGGATCATGGTCACCAGCAGCGCGAGGAGCAGGTAGTATTTGACGCGCCTCCACGGGGGCGCCTGGCTCGGCCGCCGGCCGCGCATCTTGAAGAGTCGTTCGAGGAGGTCGAGCGCGGTCCCCATGGGGCAGATCCAGCCGCAGAAGACCCGGCCCAGCAGCAGGCTCAACACCACCACCGGCAGCGCATACCAGATCAGGGGCAGCGCCGCCTCGCGCAGCGAGAGCAGGGCCGAGAGCGCCAGCAGCGGATTGGCCCGCAGGAAGAGGTCGGGGGGCAGACCGAGCACCACCGCCCGCCCGGCGAAGGCGAACAGGGTGAGGAAGAGCGCGAGGAAAGCGAGCTGCGAAAAGCGCCGCAAGGCGCGTATCCGGCCGGGCATCGGCGATCTCACCCGGACTCACTCGCCCGCAACAGAAGGCTGGAGTGGGGTCTGCTAGACACGCTTGATGTTCACCCGGTTGAGGTCGAGCTGGCCCAGGCCCATCGCGGCCGCCCGCTTGAGGTGGCCGATCTTGTCGGCGGAGGACCCCAGCAGTTTCACCCCGTAGGCGTCCACGGCCACCGGGTCGGTGCCGGCGACCACGAGGTTGAGCTGCTTGGTCCGGCCCGGCCCCTTGGGGCCGTTGGAGAGCAGGACGCGGGTGGCGTCGAGCACGATGAGGTCGGGCTTGATCTGCGCGGCGTAGTCGGCGATGCACTGGTCGAGGCTCCGGCTCTGGTGCCACGCGCCGCGGTCCAGCACCGTGCCCATCAGGTTCTTGCAGCCCAGGGTGACCTTGGTGCTGCCGTGCACCTTGGCGATGGGCACGTTGATGACCACGTCGGCGCGCAGCAGATCGCGCATGGTCTCCGCGCGCTTGAGGACCTTGCCGCGCTTGAGGGTAATCTTCTGGAACATCACGGGGGAGGTGGCGGCGAACACCCTGGCCCCTGCCTTCTCCGCGGCGGGGCCGATGCCGCTGAGGCGAATCACGCGGTCGGCGGGGCCGTCCACCGGATGATCCGCCACCTTGACCTCGCGCGCGCCCGCCGCGCGGCAGAGCCGCACCAATTCGGCCACCACCTCCGGGTTGGTGTTGGCCGCCTGCTCGGGCCTGCGGGCCCAGGCCATGTTGGGCTTGATGAGGACGGTGGCGCCGCGCTTGACGAACTTCTTCATGCCCCCGAGCGCCTGTACGGCCGCCTTGGTGCGGCCGGCGATGGTCTTCTTGGAGGCGACTACGATGGTGGGCCGGCCGCCGGCCGGAGCCGCCTCCGCCACCCCGTCGAGGAGGGACAGCAGACTGGTCTGGGTCAGCGCGTAGCCGCCCGCGCCCAGCATCAGCGCGCGCTTGAGGAACTCTCGTCTGGTGATCTCATCCCTGGACATGGGTTTCGCAACCTCCCGATGAGGACTGACGGTATTCTACCCCAAGGCGCGGGCGAAGACGCACGCGCCCGTGCATGCTGCGGCTCCCGCCCGGCGGAAAGGCCTATTTCTGCTCGGAGCCTGGGGCCGGCGCGGGGCGCGGCCGCTTCTTTGCCGCTTCCTCCTCCATCTTGCGCTGCTGCTCCTGGAGCGCTTTGTTTCGCGCCTCCTCCTGTTTGCGGTATTCGTCCAGCCACTGCTGCTCCTGCTGGACGAGGTCGTCCTTGCCGAGCCGCTGGTAGGTGAGGCGAAGTTGCTCGTGAAGGGAGGGGGAGGTGGAGGCTTCCCCGGCCACCTGGTACCACTTCACCGCTTTCTCCAGGTCGCCCAGGTTCTCATAGGCGCGCGCCATTCCCAGCAGCGCCTGCGCGCGCGCCTGGGGCAGCCCGCCTTCTCCGCTGAGCACGTCGTTGGCCGCCGCGTAGGCGTCGGCCGCCTTCTGCCACTCGTTCTGGACGGAATAGAGGATGGCGAGTTCGTAGTAGATGGCGGCGGCGGCCAGTCCGCCGATCTGATCGGCGACCGGTCTCGCCTCCTCCAGGAGGGGAAGCGCCTCCTTGAGATTGCCCTTCTTCACCTCCTGGTAGGCGAGAATCTCCTTGTCGAGCACCTTCACCTCCGCCTTTTCGCGGAGTTGTTTGGTGTATTCATCCCAGGCGGCGCGGCGTTTCTGCTCGGCGAAGCCCTGGAGGTACTGTGACTTGTTCTTCCGGTAATCCTGCGGGCGGTTCTGCCGCCGCGACCTCAGTTTGAGGATGACGTATCCGAAGTCCGTCTTGATGGGCTCGGGGGCCATTTCGCCGGGCTTCAATTTCTCCAGCACCTGCTGGTAGGCCTCGGGGAAACTGGAGAGGGGTCTGGGCTCCTTGCGGCCGCCCGTGTACTTGGCATCCGGGTCATCGGACTCGGCGCGGGCGAGTTTCTCGAAATCCTCGCCCTGCTTCAGCCGGGCGAGCAGATCCTCCGCCCGGGCGCGCGCCTCCTCATCGGTGCGCTCCGGCTGGTCGGGCGGATGGAGGGAGACCACGATCTCCTCCACGGAGGTCTCGTCGTAGGAGGCGAGCAATTCCTTCTCGCTGGCGGTGATGGATCCGGTGACCTTCTTCTTCAACTCCTCGGTGACGAGGTCGGCGCGCAACGCCTCGAACTGCTTGTCCAGCAGCCACTTGCTGAGCCATTTGACGAAGGAGCGCTCGCTCATCGTCTCCCGGGGCCGGCCGTCGTTGCTGCTGGCGATATAGGCGAGTTGGCGTTCCAGTTGGTCCTTGTCGGTCACCTGGACCTTTATCTGCTCCAACTGCTGTTTGGCCAGTTCGTCGGCGTGTTTGGCGACCTGCCGCTTGGAGATGGAGATGCCCTGGCGCTCCGCCTCATTGAGCACGAGTTGCCGGGTGACGGCTTCGTCGAAGGCGCGGAGCCGTTCCCGCCAGAGGCGCTCGACTCCCATCGCCTGGCCGGTGATCTGGGCCACCGCGCTGAGTTGGTTGGCGGTCTGGCGGAAGGCGTCCTCCAGGGCGCGGCGGGGAACCGGTTTA
This sequence comes from Candidatus Hebobacteria bacterium, assembly GCA_029821235.1. Lineage (GTDB taxonomy): Bacteria > Armatimonadota > Hebobacteria > Hebobacterales > Hebobacteraceae > S016-27. The sequence continues at coordinate 4,903 of JALGTT010000026.1, forward strand.
CCGTCCACCTCGGCGATGGTCTCCTGGAGCGCCGGCAGTTCCTCGTTCTGGTCGCGGCCGCCTCCACCCCCGCCCAGGCCGAACATGGCCGGCAGGGTGAGCACGAAGACGCCGATGACGCCGTAGAGGATGTAGCGAAGATGGACGGCGAAGCGTCGCCGCATTCTCATGATGGACATGGGTGGGTACTGGCTCCTGTGGATGGTGATATGGATTCAGGAGATGGCGCGGGGGTTGCCCTCCTCACTCCTGTGCTTCCTGCTCCTCCGGCGGCGGCTCCGGGGCCGCGCTGAGGCGCTCGCGGGCGCTCCGCACCGCGCTCATCACCCGGGTGACGTATTCCTCCAGGTTGGCGAGCACGCGCTTGGAGTATTCCTCGGCGCTACGGCGGATCTCCGCCGCCTCCCCGGTGGCGCGCTGGATGATCTCGTCCGCGCGCTCGGTGGCGCGCCGGACGATCTCGTCGTTGGCGACCAAGAGCGCGGCCTGTTCGCGCGCCTCTTCCAGCAGTCGGTCGCGCTCCGCCTCGGCCGCCTCCAGGATGCGCTGGCGCTCCTGCATGACGCGCCCGGCGCTCTTGATCTCCTCGGGCAGGGCGGAACGAATGCGGTTCACCTGGGTGAAGAATCGGTCGAGGTCGAAGCCCCAGGCGCGGTGGAGGAACTGTGGGCGATGGCTCTCGCCCAACTTTTCGAGTTCTTCGAGTTGTTTCAGGATTTCGATGGTGACCCCTCCCTTCCTCGCGGACCCGGCGCCGCCGAGTCCTCTCCAGAAAAGCGGTTCTTGAGCGCTCGTTCGACGTGCGGCGGCACGAACTCGGAGGTGGAACCCCCGAAGCGGGCGATCTCGCAGACCAGGCTGGCGCTCAGATAGTGATACTGCGGTGCAGGAGTGAAGAACACCGTCTCCACCTCCGGCGCGAGTTCCCGGTTGATGGACGCCATTTGCAGCTCGGTTTCGAAATCCGACACCGCGCGCAGGCCCCGCACGATAACGTGCGCGCCCGCCTTGCGCGCGAAATCAACCAGCAGCCCCGGCACCACCTCCACCGTCACGTTGGCCATGCCCCGGCAGGCCTCTTGCAGCATCGCCACTCGCTCCTCGGTGGAGAACACCGGGCTCTTCCTGGGATTCACCGAGACCCCCACAATCACCTTGTCGAAGAGCGAGGAAGCCCGCTTGATCACGTCCAGATGCCCGTAGGTGGGCGGATCGAAGGTTCCCGCATATACTCCCAGGATCAAGGCTCGTCTCCTTCCCGCGCGAGCCGGTCTCCATGCTCCACGCCCGCGGGCCCCTCGGCCCCGCGGCCGGGCTCGCCGCGCTGATACCAGTCTATCACGGTTTCGCCGAAACGGCTCGCTCTCTTTCTCAGAAACCCGCCAATTCCATCGGGAAGGCCCTCCCGGCGGGAGCGCTGGCAGATCACCCACCCGTCCGCCGCCGCCAGCGAGGCGGCGCGGCCGATCGCGCGCATCGCCCGCAGCACCTCCCCCTTCCCATAGGGAGGGTCCAGGAAGATGAGATCGAACTCCGCGCCCTCCCGCACCAGCCGGGGCAGGGCGCGGACCACCTGCCCGCGGATGATGCGCACGCGGTCGGCAAGCCCGCACCGCGCCGCGTTCTCGGCGATGAGGCGTGCGGCCGGGGGATGGGACTCCACAAAGACGGCCTTCTCCGCGCCGCGGCTCAGCGCCTCCAGCCCCACCGCGCCGGATCCGGCGTACAGGTCGAGGAACGACGCCCCCATCACCTTCTCCGCGAGCGCGCCGAAGAGGCTCTCCCGCACCCGGTCGGTGGTGGGCCGGAGGGCCTGTCCCCGCAGTGAGCGAATGGTCCTGCCCCTGGCTGTCCCGGCGATGATGCGCATGGCTATCCGGCCGGCCTTTCCATGCGGTCCCTCAATTGCCTGACCTGGGCGCGCAGGGCGCGGTGTGCGCCCGCCCGCAGGTCCGGGTCCTTTTCCACCAGTTGGAAAGCGGCCTCCCTGGCGGTGGCGAGCACCCCCAGGTCGCCGGCCAGCCGCGCCAGCCGGAAATCGGGAAGGCCGTGCTGCCGGCTGCCGTAGAGTTCCCCGGGGCCGCGCAGCTCCAGGTCCTTCTCGGCGATGGCGAATCCGTCGTTGGTCTCCAGCATCACCCGCAGGCGGTCCCGCGCCAGGCCCAGCGATTCCTCCGCGCCGGGCGCCAGGCGTCCGGTGGGGTCGTACTTGGCGGGTGTGAGCAAGAGGCAGTAGGACTGGTGCGCCCCCCGGCCCACGCGGCCGCGAAGTTGGTGGAGTTGGGCGAGGCCGAACCGCTCGGCGTTGACGATCATCATCACGGTGGCGTTGGGGATGTCCACCCCCACCTCGATCACCGTGGTGGCGGTCAGCACGTCAAGTTCTCCGGACCGGAAGGCGTCCATCACGGCCTCCCGGTCGGCCACCCGCATCGCTCCGTGCACCAGGCCGACGCGGAAATCGGAGAACTCCCCCCGCTGAAGTTCCTCGGAGAGCTTCGTCGCGGCTTGGGCCTGCAGTTCCTCCGATTCCTCGATCAAGGGGCACACCACATAGGCCTGCCGCCCCTCGGCGAGTTGACGTCTCACCAGGTCGCAGGCCTCCGGCGCGGCGGCCGCGCCGTCCTGCGAAGAGGCGAGTTTGAACCAGAGGGTGCGAACCTGCTGTCGGCCGGGTGGCATCTCGTCCAGCACGGAGAGGTCGAGGTCGCCGTACAGGGTGAGGGCGAGGCTGCGCGGAATTGGAGTGGCGGTCATGATCAGCATGTGGGGGATGGCAGTTGCCTTTCGGCGGGACTTCGCGGCCTTGCCCGCCAGGTCGGCGCGCTGGCGGACCCCGAACCGGTGCTGCTCGTCCACGATCACCAGGCCCAGGCGGCCGAAGTCCACGCGCTGCTGGATGAGAGCATGGGTGCCCACCGCCACCACGGGGTCTCCGGCGCGCAGGGCGCGCAGGGCCTGGTCCTTTTCCCGGGCGCGCATGGAGCCGGTGAGGAGGAGAATGCGAATGCCCAGAGGCTGGAGGAGACGAGTCAGCACCAGGTAGTGCTGTTCCGCGAGAATCTCCGTGGGGGCCATCAGCGCGGCCTGGTAGCCGTTCTGGGCCGCGATCACCAGGGCGGCCGCGGCGACCACCGTCTTGCCGGAGCCCACGTCCCCCTGGAGCAGGCGGTACATGGGGGTGTCGGAGGCCATGTCCGCGGTTATCTCGGCGATCACCCGCTGCTGGGCGCGGGTGAGGGTGAAGGGAAGCGCCTCGGCGAGCGCGGCGATGACATCACCCTGTGGCGGCATGGCGAGGCCGGTGGCCGGCCGCTGGCGCTCCCGCTTCCGCTGGGCCATCGCCAACTCCAGCACCAGTAACTCCTCGAAGGCCAGGCGGCGACGGGCCTCGTCCTTCGCCTTCTCGGAGGAGGGCCAGTGGATCTCCCGCAGCGCCTGGGACAGGGAGGGAAGACGGTATTCCCGGCGGAGAGAGGCGGGGAGGGGATCCTGGAGTTCGGGGGGCAGTTGATCGAGGAGTCGTCGCACCGCGCCCCTCACCTGGCCCTGGTAGACGCCCTCGGTCAGGGGATAGATGGGCACCAGGGAGCCTACCGCCAGGTCTTCGCCATCGGTGATTCGTTCCGATCCGGTGTACTGAATCTCCACCAGTCGTCCCAGGCGCCGCACCGATCCCTCCAACAGAAGACGGGTGCCGGGCCGGTAGTTGAGCGCGAGGGGAGAGTTGGCGATGGTCTGGGCGCGGGCCCCCCAGCGCGGCACCCGGGCCACGGAAGCGACCCGCGCGGCCCCGCTGCCGTCCTCCACGTCCAGGGTGTACTGCATCAGGCGGAAGCCGCGTCCCTCCCGAAGCACGGATTGTCCCCGCTCGCCGGCCCGCACCAGCACCGCCGCCCGTTCGCCGTCCTTCACCTCGCTGAGCCGGCGGAGGGGCAGGTAGGCGCGGGGGAAGTGGTGGAGCAGGTCGCGATTGGTGGCGATTCCCAGGTTGCCCAGTTTCTTCATCCAGGCGGGGGCGGGCCTGCGTTGGGCGGCCACCGGCTGGTCGAGAAGGGCGGTCGAGGGGCGGGATTCCTTTCGCCCGGGACGGGCCGCGGGGGAGGGTTTCCGTTTCTCCTGCTTTGGGGGCGGCGGCTTCTTCTTCTGTGCTCGCGCCTCCGTGCCGCGGCCCCGCTTCGCGGACGCCTTCCGGGCCGGAGCAGCCTGCTCCGGGGCGGCCTTCGCGGCCCCGGTCAGCAGTTCGACCAGGAGTTTGCGCGCTTGTCGGACCCGTTCCTCACGCTCCTCGGCATCGAGTTTGCCGTAGTCGCGGAGCGCCTCCAGCACCTTGCCGACCACCTGGAGGCCAAGGGGGTCGTGCGGAGCCTGGGATGCCGCAGGGGCCGGCTTGCTTCTTCGGCCGCGTCCGCGGGAGTGGGACTTCCGCCGCCCGCCGCCGGTTGCCCCCGCCGCAGGCCCTCCGAAGGCCTCGCGGGCCGTTTCCGCCCAGTTCTGGACATACTCGCCCAGACTGAGACCGATGATCGCGGTATCCCTGTAGCCCCGTCGCTTCTCCGCCTCGAGAGGACCGGCAAGGGCACGAATGATCGCCTTGGTGTCCGCCATGGGAATTCGCTGTCCTATGCCGGGGCGCGCCCTCTGCCGCCCATCGCCCCGGCAGGGAATGAGACACGCCTATGTTACACGAGGGAGCATGAGCGCACAAGGTGGAGGGAACCGGGCCCGGTTACCGCGTTCTACTCTTTGCTGCGGCGGAGCGGGCGGCGCGGAACTTGGGGCCCAGCACCGCGCCGAGGGGACGGAGGGCGGGCCAGCGGCCGATGACGGTCTGGCAGCGGTTGAGGTAGTAGTGGAACCGCTGGAGGTGGTGCTCCCCGCCGAATCGGTCGAGGAAGTGGGCGGCCGCGCCCGCGTAGACCAGGCACTTGAAGAGGGTGGCATAGGAGACGCCGCGCTCGGTGTCCGCGTCCACGGGGAGGCCGGACTCGGAGCCGCACACGCGGTAGTACTGCACCAGGCTGGCCAGCATGTCGTCCCCGACCTCGCTCTCGGGCTGGGCGAGGAG
>JALGTT010000027.1 GCA_029821235.1 Candidatus Hebobacteria bacterium
ACGGCATGTTCATGCCCCTGCAGGCGGCCACGTTCTCCCTGCTCGCCTTCTACATCGCTTCCGCGGCCTACCGCGCCTTCCGCGTGCAGACCCTGGAGGCGGGATTGATGATGGCCGCCGCCTTCATCGTGATGCTCGGCCAGGTCCCTCTGGGAACCTGGTTCACGAACGCCCTGCCCACCACCGGAGTGGCCGGCTTCTTCCGCCTGGAAACTCTGGGGCATTGGGTGATGGCCTGGCTCAACACCCCCGCCCAGCGCGGCATCACCTTCGGCATCGCGGTGGGAGGACTGGCGATGTCGCTTCGCATCTGGCTCAGCCTCGAGCGCGGAACCTTTTTCTCGGAGTGATGAACGCGTGACAGAATCGGCGACAACCAATTTCTGGGAGCGAATGCAGCAGATACCGCGCTACTGGATCTATCTGCTGCTCGCCGGAGTGGTGACGTGGCAGATACTGCGGCCGCTCCCGCTCCCCGTGGTCCCCAGCGTTGACACCCAAGGGGTCTACGACGCCATCCGCGCGGTCCCCGATGATAAGTTGATCATCATCTCCACCGATTGGGACGCCTCCACCGAGGCGGAGACCGCCCCCCAGACGGCGGCCGTGGTCCACGCCTGCTTCCAACTCAAGAAGAAGTTCGCCATCATGAATCTCCAGCCCCCAATGGGGGTGAAGCTCGCCAACGATATCGCCAAACAGGCGGCCAAGGAGTACGGCGCGGAATACGGGGTGGACTGGTGCAACTGGGGATACAAGTTCGGATTCGACAGCGTCCTGCTGGCGATGGCGAAGAACATCCCGAAGACGATGGGCGAGGACTTCTACGGAACCCCCGTCTCCGACCTCCCGATGATGAAGGGAGTCAAGGACGTCAACAGCATCGGCCTGGTGGTAGAGATCACCGGCCTGTCGGGACTGACGGAGATGTGGATCGGGCTCATCCAGGGGCCCTACCAGGTGCCCTTCGCCTCCGGCTACACGGCGGTGATGGCCCCGGGCTACTACCCCTTCCTGGACTCCAAACAGATGGCCGGAATGCTGGTCGGCGCCAAGGGCGCGGCCGAGATGGAGGTCCTCGTCCATCGGCAGGACAGAGGCGTCAAGATAATCACCGTGCAATCCTGGGCGCACATGCTCATCATCGCCCTCATCATCCTGGGCAACGTCGGCTATCTGCTGGCGCGGCGCCAGGCGGCGCGAGAGGGGAGGTCGGCATCGTGAGCACGGAAGTGCTGGTCCTCTGGGCCTCGGCGATCGCCACCCTCGGCGTCTACACCATCCTCTACCGGGAGAACCCCGTCTCCCGGCTCTTCGAGCACATCTTCGTCGGCCTCAGCGTCGGCTACCTGATCGTCGCCACCTGGACCCTCAACCTGGAGGGAAAGTGGTGGAACCCGATGGTCCACGAAGGCCGCTGGTACTGGATCCTCGCGCCCATCGTCGGACTGCTCTTCTACTTCATCTACAGCCGCCGCCTGATGTGGATGGCGAGGCTGGCGATGGGGTTCTTCTTCGGCATCGCCGCGGGCTACACGTTCCGCCAGTTCTTCCCCATCTACTCCCCGCAGGTCTACGGCTCTTTCAAGCCCCTCCTCCCCGACGCCCAACTCGGCTGGTCGGACGTGATCCTGCACCACTGGGTGTTCATCATCATCCTGCTCTCGGTGATGAGTTACTTCTTCTTCTCCGTGCCCCCGGCCGTTGGTTCCTGATGATCGCCTTCGGCGCCATGTTCGGCAACACGGTGATGGCCCGTCTCTCCCTGTTCATCGGCCGCATGCAGTTCCTGCTCCAAGACTGGATCGGCAGCTGGCGTTGACCGAAAGGCGGGCGGGCCGAGAGACCCCGGCCCGCCGCTGTCACTTCGACTGATTCAGGAAGTTCAACCTCAGGTCCGTGAGCAGACTCTCGTAGTCGCGCAGTTCCTGCCCCTCCAGTTTCGGCTTCAACTGCTCCACCAGCGCGGCCGTGGCATCTATCGCCACCCGCGCCTGCTCCACGTCCTTGTGTACTTCATTGGTCAGGGGGTCGGCCTGCAACCCCATCTTCTGCCAGGCCACCGCCGCCAGTTGGGCCACGCAGAACCGCAGCACCCCGTACACCTCCACCGGCCGACGCGGCTGCTCTTTCTGTTCCTCCTCCCCCTCCTTCCCGGCCGCGTCGGAGGCCTGCGCGGGCTCTTCTTTCACCTCTTGACTGTCCGCCTCCGTCGCGGGTGTCTCCTGAGGCGGCGCCTCCTTCTGCTCCTCGGCATCGTCCTGCTTCGGATCCTGTTGCTCGGAAGTCATGTACAATCCACCTCCTTGTGAATCAGAAGACGAACTTCTCCCTTCTCATGTGAACGTTCTCTATCAGCCCGAAGGCGATGAAACTCACCACCAGGTTGCTGCCGCCATAGCTCACGAACGGCAGCGGAATGCCGGTGATGGGCATGATGTTCACCGCCATCCCGATGTTCACGATGGCGTGGAAGATCAGCATGGTCACCGCGCCGGCCGCCAGCAACGATCCCAGCGGATCCCGCGCCCGCAAAGCCACCCGCAGCCCCCGCCAGAACAAGAAGAAGAACACGAGCAGCACGCCGGTGCACCCGGCCAGCCCCAGCTCCTCCCCTATCACCGAGAAGATGAAATCCGTGTGCCGCTCCGGCAGGAACCGCAGCCGGCTCTGCGTCCCCCGGAACAATCCCCTCCCCAGCAGTTGCCCCGATCCGATCCCGATCTTGGACTGGATGATGTGATACCCGGTTCCCAGCGGGTCGGCGCTGGGGTCGAGAAACGAGGTCAACCGCCGCTTCTGATAATCCTTCAGCGCCACCTTCTGGAGCACTCTCCCCACGGCCGCGGGCCGGGCGCGCTCCAGCGGCAGGCGGTCGAGGTTCCACATTCCCGCGAACAACGCCACCCCACAGGCGAACACCAGCCCCAGGTGCCGCGCCCGCGCGCCCGCCAGCGCCAGCGTCCCGAACCAGATGGCGATCATCACCAGCGCGGTGCCGAAATCCGGCTGGGCGAGCACCAGGAGGACGGGCAGGGCAAGGACCAGCAGTGACTGGAGAATCAGCCCGAAACTCCGCAGCGCATTCATCCGTTGGCTCACGAAACTGGAGAGCGTGAGAATCAGCGAGATCTTCGCCAACTCCGACGGCTGAAGCCGGAATCCCCCCAGCGCGATCCAGCTCTGCGCCCCTGTGGGCGCCTTCCCTACCTTCAATACCAGCGCCAGGAGCAGGGCCACCAGCACATAGAGCGGCACATGCCACCTGGCGAGGGTTTCGTAGTCGAAGGCGATGGTGAGCGCGAAGGCGAGCAGCCCCAGGCACATCCACAGGGCCTGCTTCCGCGCCACCTCGCTCAGCGGCCCCGGCCCCACCTCCTGGGGCGCCCGCGTGGCGGAGTACACCATCAACAGGCCGAACATGCACAGGGCCAGCACGGCGGCGAAAAGCAACCAGTCGAACTGTCTCAGCAGGCGTGCACGAAACATGGAATCCACCCCCCGGCCGACAATACTCTATGCCGGGCAATGCGGATTATAGCACGAGACGGACCTGCCCCGCCGCAGTTGTAGGGCGGGCGTGCTTCAGGCTCCGAAGCCTTCGGCGAAGGCGGTGGCACAGGTCGAAGATCCGCCTGTGGCGGGCACCCTGCCTGTGGCCCCTGTGGCAACGCCTAATCCCCCTCCTTGGCCATCTCATCCAGGATAGTGATCACATCCTCGCTGTTGTAGAAGGAGCCGTCGCTGTTCGGCCGCTTCTGGAGCTCGACCTCCCGCCCGTCGGGGAGGGTGAACCGATACTTTCCGTTGATCATGATCACCGCGCAGGTGAACCCGCGCTTCTCCATCTTGGTGTCCGCCTCCGAGTTGCCCATCGGCAGCAGGGTCACGTGGATGCGCCCGGGGTGCTTCTTGTCGTAGTCGCGCAGCAGCCCGATGGTCTTCTGATGCCAGGCCAGCGGAAGCGGCGCGTAGAACTCGATCTGTATCTTCGCCTCGGGGGCGCCGAAGGTCTCGATCTTGGCGGCCGCGGAAGCCTCTATCGCCTCATCCGCTTCCTTGAGCCGCGTGATCTTGCCCGGCGCGGCCGTGCGCTTCTTGCCGCTGGCGCCCATGAACAATACCGCCTCCGCGCCCAAGATAACCAACAGCGCCGCTACTGCCACGCCGAAGATGACTCCCGAGCGGCCCTTGCGTGGTTTTTCGCTCACCTCAACACCTCCACAGGCAGCACCCCGTTGGCGGCGAAGGCGGCCTGCGCCTCCTTTGATATGAGGAACGCAAACAAGGTCTGCACCGCCTCCGGGTTGCGCGCTTGCTTGAGCATCCCCACCTGGAGACGAACCGGCGGGTACGCATCTCTCGGAATGGTCTCCACGATCCGCAGGGACGACTTCGAGGCCTTATCCGGGTTCGTGTCCAGAGGGCAGGTCAGGAAGGCGAGTCCCGCGTCGGCAGACCCGGACTCCACCAGTTGAATCGCCTCCAGTATTCCCCCCGGCTTGACCAGTTTGTCCTTCACCCGGTCGTAGCCCCCCAACTTCTGCAATGCCTTCTCCCCATAGTACCCCACCGAGGTGAGCTCGGGATCGGGGAGCGCCACATACCTCACCGACGGCAGAGCGAGGTCCGCAATCGTCTTCACCTGCTTTGCCTTCAGCGAGGCGATCACCACCATGTCCAGCGAACCCCAATCGGTGATGGTCGCCGGGTCCACGTGTCCGCTCTCCACCAGCAGATCCAACTCCTTCTCGCCGGGGGACATGAAGACATCGCCGGCGAGTTTCCCCGCCCGCACCTTGTTCACGAGGACGTTGGCGTTGTCCATCACCACTTCCAACTTGATCTCCGGGTGGGCTTTGCGGAACAGGTTGGCGGCGATGGTGACCGGCGTGCTGAATCCGCAGGGCGCCATCACCACCACCTCGTTCGGAGGGGGACCACCGGGGGAGGTCGAGACCGAGGACTGCCTGCCGCGCGCCAGCAGCAGCCCCCCTATGCCCACCAGCGCCAACAGACAGACGATGACGACCACTTGTAGAGCACGGCTCATCGTACGGCCGCCTCCGCGGTCTGCACGGGGCTCTTTTCCTGCTCCGGCCCCCACGGCTCCACCGAGGGCCCGAGCCCGGCGTCATCTCGCAGCCGGTTGTCCAGCATCAATTTCACCATCTCCGGCGAAGTCAGCAACTGCAGGAACTCCTCGGCCAACTCGCGTTCCTTGCTCGTCTTCAGGATGCCGGCCGCATTCCGCGGCGTATAGTACGTGCCCTCCGGGAACTCACATGCGATGCTCACCCTCGAGGTCTCCGCCATCGCCGCCTTCTCGTCCATCGGGCACCCCAGGAACTGCACGTTCGCCTGCGCGCGCCCGTCGAGAATCCACTTGAACGATGACATGCAACAACCGGTCACCTTCATCTTGGACTGCAGCTTGTCCCACAGCCCGATGTTCTGAAGCGACTGTCTGGCCGCATAGCAGGCCGCGTTCACGTCCGGGTCCGAGATGGAGATCGTCTCCACTCCGGGGTTCAGCAGGTCCTCGATCTTGCTCACCTTCCCCGGGTTGTCCTTGGGCACCAGAATTGCCAACTTGTAGCTCCCGAAGGCGACCATAGTGGAGGGGTCTATGTAGCCTCTCTCCCTCAGCACCTCCAGTTCGTGCCCTCCGGGCGAAATGAAGATGTCGGGCTTGCGCTTGTTCTCCTCCACCATCTGCACCATTGCCTCAGGGGTGTCGATCGCCATCTCCACCCGGACATCGGGGTGCGCGGCCCCGAACTTCTCGAGGACCTTGTTGAATGGCAGGAAGATACCCTGGGGGACCATCACATACAGTTCCCGCGACGCCTCCGGGGACACCGCCTCCTCGGTGCCGCGGGCGCTCTGGCCCCTCCACACCATGAACCCGCCGGCCACCACAAGCGCTATCAGGACGACGATTACCACTACTCTCATCAAGCCCTCCCCGCCGCGTCTGGCCTATTCGCCGCCCTCGAACTTCTTCAGCGCGTCGTTCATCGCATCCATCATCTCTCGGTATGGGACCGCACCTCGCACCCGTCCCAGTTCCTTCTCGTCCGCGGTGAGAAAGATGGTGGTCGGGTAGCCGCTCACCCTGAGTTTGGCCCTCAAAGCCGAGTGGATATTCCCATCCACCTTCACGGCCACGAACTGCCTGCTCAACTCGCCCACATCCGACCGCGCCCACACCTCTTCGTCCAACTTCTTGCAGAAGTGACAATAAGCGCTCATCACATCCACCATCAACGGCTTGGCCTCTTCCTTGGCCTGTCTCCTGGCCTCTTCGTAGTCGCTCAGCCACGCGACCCCGCTCCCCCCGCCTGCCTCGGAAGTGGTGGCATCCGGGGCCGGCTGAGGCGAGGTGGCCGTCTGAGAGCCCCTGCAACCCCATGCCATCGTCACCAGCATCAGACTCAGCAACAACCACAGAACACGCATGGGAAACTCCTTTGCAGTCAGGTGTCGCCTGTTTTCGTCCTCATGCATACGCTAGTCAACCACTGTGAATCTTGTGTGTCAAAGAGCGTACTTTCAGAGGAAACTGACCCTTGCGGGGCACTTACGCGTCGGCCTTGTCCGACAAGCGCAGCGGACAAGGCCGAGTCATGCCATGGTCGGAAGGCGTCAAATGGGCCGGCTACTTGTCCCCCGGGGGCCCCATCCCCGGGGGCGCTGGCGGGGCTTCGGTGGGCAGTTCGGTGTACTTGAGTTCCATCTTCTGCCCATTCCGATAGAGTTCGATGGTGATCGGCGTGCCGTCTTTCTTCAGCGCGTCCATCGCCTCCTGGACAGTGCCCGCGGTCAGCCCCTGCCCGTTGATGTTCACCACGATGTCACCCGGGTAGAGGCCCAACACGCCCAGGACGGAGGCGTCTCGCCGCGGCCGAAAAGCCACGATCTTGTCCCCGGGGGGATCGATGGAGACGGTCAGCAGCGCCCCCAGGGCTTCGTCATAGGCCGGCTGAGGCAGCGGCTTGTCCATCCCCCGGGGCAGCACGGGGCCAGGCGCCGTCTGTTGCTCCAGCTTTCGTCCGTACAGCATGAAGATGGCGAACCCGACCACCACCAGGGTCAGCACCACCGTCACTGGATGAACTCGGCTTTTCAATCCTCTCATCATCACTCCTCCGCACACTGCGGGATCACAGAACCGTGCTATAGTCTACCACACCCCGCGTTCAGGTCCTCCTGCGCCTGCCCGCCGGCGTATCCCTGTAGTCACATCCCGCGAAGTGTGGAATTGTGTTTAGCAAGTGCGCCCGAACCGCATCAAGCGAGGTGTTCCGTGCTCGAGCATGTCTCCTGCCCGCGCTGTGGGGCCCCCAATCTGACCACCGACTACGTCTGCTTCGCTTGCGGCGCCCGTCTCCGGCCCATCCGCAAGCGTATCCGGCCCCGCCCCTCCCATGTCCCCTGGCCATTCTGGGTGGGGCTCGCCCTCGCTCTCGCGGTGCTCGGGCTGGGCGCCTGGAAGACCACGGAATGGCTGTCCTCCTACCGGCAGCAGAAGCGGTCACCCGTCTCCCACTGGCTGCTGGCCGGCGGAGCGCTGCTGGTCGCGGGGCAGGCGGCGTTCTACCGGGCCCGCCGGACCGACCGCAGGCGCTGGCGGCTCGCGCGCGCCCCGGAGTTGCCCCTCCGCCAGGCCCACGCCGGGGACGTGATCTGGGCGCGGGGACGGATAGAATGCGACACCCCGCTCATCGCCCCCTATTGCGAGGAACCCTGTGTCTACTACCACCTGGTGATAAAGGAGAGGGACTCATCGGAGGCCCCGTGGCGAACCGTCCGGCGCGAGACCCGGTCGGTGGACTTCACGGTGTCGCAGGACGACGCCTCTGTCCGCATCCCCACCGGCGGCGTGCTCTTCGAGGCCCCCATCTGGAGCGACACCTATCCCGACGGGAGCGCAGACCTCCACGTCAGAGTGTGGGCGCTTGCCCTGGGCGTGCCGGCAGGAATCTGGGGAAAAGTGGCGAACGAAGGAAACAGGTTGCGCCTGGACCCGCCCGCAGATGACCTTCCGGTCGTCGCGACCTGGCAATCCCCGCAACAATATGTGGCCTCCCTCGCGCGCCGGGCCACCGGCATGCAGATCGTGGGGTGGGCCGCCAGCCTTGCAGGAGCCCTGGTGCTGATGGCGGCCGTCGCGCAGGCGCCGTAATTCCACAGTCGCACACTGGAGGTAGGATTCTCGTGATCGTCGAGTACGCCGGAGGAAGCAAGTTTGTCGCGCGCCACAGAGGGCTGGAGGTAGTCAGCGACCAGCCAGTGGAAAAAGGAGGGGAAAACGCCGGAATGACCCCTCCGGAGCTGTTCATCGTCGCCCTGGGCGCGTGTGTCGGGGTCTACGTGGTTCGCTTCGCCGAGCGCCACGACATTCCCCTGGAGGGCCTGACTGTCGAGGCCGACTACGAGACCGCCGAAGACCCCCGCCGCATCGGCAGCATCAAGGTGAAGGTGAAACTTCCTCAGCCCCCGCCCGAGAAGTACCGCGAGGCGCTGCTGCGATCCGCCCGCCAGTGCATGGTGCACAACACCATCACCCATTGCCCGCAGGTGGACATCTCCCTGGAGTGAAGCCCTCTCAGAGCGGCACAGGTTACGGTCCGGTCACCGCGAGCTCGCCCGCGGTATCTTGAACCACGCCTCCGCGCTTGCATTCCCGTCCTTCACCAACAGGCAGAGGGAATGCACGCCCACTTCTACGGGGGGATAGCCGGGGCTTCCCGAGATGGGGAACCAGATTTCGTAGGACCAAAGTGAGCCCGGGGGCATGTTCGGGTCCAGCGCGGACAGGTAGTCGCGCAGGTGGACGGGCTGTGCAACCGAGATCGGCGGGTACTCCACATCTCCCCGGTTGGTGCACATGCCGAAGGAAATCTCGGTCGGATCGCGCCCCATCGGCAGTTCGACGGTGACGATGAACTTCATCTCCCGCTCCAGCCGCTTCATCGCCTCGTCGGCCGCCTGTTGGAGCCCCTTGTCGGAGGCGTCGCCCTTCTGCGCAATCTCGTAGGCCAGCTCCTCTTCCGGCCAGCACGCCGCCGCCTTTCTCACGATCACATCAGCCGAGATGGCCACATTCACATCCTGCATCAGCCTGTCGAGAATCTTCTGCGGATCGGAGCCCGCCTGGATCAGCCGCTTGGCTCGCAACTTCGCCCTGTCCATCTGATAGGGAGTAACCTGAAGACCCGGGTGAATCTGAGCACGGCTGGAGCAGCCGGCCGCCAGCCCGGCCACCGCGAGCGCGCAGACCGCCCCCACACCTACGGCCCGCCACCTCCGCATTCGCCAACGGAGCACTCTCACTGCCATCCCCCCAGCGCCAGGAAGTGTCTCGCTGCATACGAGACGCCAAATATTACCACATCCCGCTCTGCATCACCATCTGCGCCCATCCGCGTTCATCTGCGGCTTCCCTAGGCCGCGTACTTCGCCCCGAACGGCCGATGGGAGATGGGTGCGATCCGCAGGAAATCGTGCTCCAAGATCTCGGCGACGTCCAGCCCGAAAGCGAAGGCGAAGGCCTCCACATGGGGCGTGAGCACCTTCCGGTCCGCGTCGTCCACCGGCCGCACCGCCACGAAGCGGCCCGCCACCCGCGCCGGGTCCACGTCGCCGCGGACATAGATCACCCCTCCGTGCATTCCCGTCCCACACCAGTCCCCCACCAGCTCCTGCCCCGGCCGACGCTCCAGACCCAGCACGATCAGCGCGCCCCCGGCCATATACTCGCCCAGGAAGTCCCCCGCCACTCCCCCGGCCACCACCACCGGGAAACGGTCCTGGTAGGCCTTCATGTGGATGCCGACGCGGTATCCGACGTTGCCGCGCACCAGCAGCCGGCCCCCCCGCATCCCGTAGCCCAGCACATCCCCGGCATGTCCGTGGACCACGATCTCCCCCGCGTTCATGGTGTTCGCCACTGCGTCCTGGGCGTTGCCGCGCACCACCACCGTGGGCCCGTCCATGAACGCCCCGAGGTCGTTGCCCGGCACGCCGTGCAGCTCCATGCCGACTGACCCCTGGACGCCGTCGGCGATGTACCGCTGCCCGTTCACGTTGACGATCTCGAGCTCCATCTCGCCCTCCGCCACCGCCTGACGGACCTGGCGGTTGAGGTCTCGATAGTGCAGATCGGCCGCATCAATACGCACGTTTTTCCTCCATCTCCACCCGCGTCACGCGCCCACGCCGGCGGGCTTGACGCCGAGGATGTCGCAAGTGGTCTGGTCCAACCCCACCGCCCGCAGGCGCTCCCGGCTCCCCCGCAGGCTCTCGATGGCGTTCACCCCCATCGCCCCCAGGATCTCCTCCAGCTCCGCGCTCCAGGCGGTGATCAGGTTGATGAGGCGCTGAGAGCCCACATACGGATCCAGCCGCCTGGTGAGCGCGGGATCCTGGGTGGTGATGCCCCACGAGCACTTGCCCGTGTAGCATCGCTGGCACAGCGTGCACCCCAGCGCCAGCAGGGCCGCGGTCCCGATCGCCACCGCATCCGCCCCCAGCGCGATCGCCTTCGCCATGTCCGCGCTGGAGCGAATCCCGCCCGCGGCGATGATGGAGGCCTGATTGCGGATGCCCTCGTCGCGCAGTTGCTGGTCCACCACCGCCACCGCGATCTCGATGGGAATCCCCAGGTGGTCGCGGATGACGGTCGGCGCCGCCCCCGTGCCGCCCCGGAACCCGTCCAGGTATACGATGTCCGCGCCCGCGCGCACGATCCCGCTGGCGATGGCGGCGACATTGTGCACGGTCGCGATCTTCACCGAGACCGGCTTCTGGTAGTCCGTCGCCTCTTTCAGCGCGTAGATGAGTTGGCGCAGATCCTCGATGGAATAGATGTCGTGTTGAGGCGCGGGGGACAGCGCGTCCGTGCCCAGCGGAATCATCCGCGTGCGCGACACCTCCTGGGAAACCTTCTCTCCGGGCAGGTGGCCGCCGATGCCCGGCTTCGCTCCCTGCCCGATCTTGATCTCCACCGCCGCCCCCGCGTTCAGGTAGTCGGCGTCAACCCCGAACCTCCCGGAGGCGCACTGTACGAACGCGCGGTGGGAGTATGGCTTGAGGTCCTCGTGCAGTCCCCCCTCCCCCGTGTTCCACATCACCCCGCACTCGGCGGCCGCCATCGCGATCGCCTTCTGCGCGTTCAGGCTGATGGAGCCGTAGGACATGGGCGAGAACACGATGGGGCTCTCCAACTCCAGGCAGGGCGCGATGGGGATATCCGACTCGTCCTCTTCCCCGCCCCCCGGCTTCACCCGGTCCGGACGCCGCCCGATATGGGTCTTCAACTCCATCGGCTCCCGCAGCGGATCGATAGAGGGATTGGTGACCTGGCAGGCGTCCAGCACCAGGTGGTCCCAGAGAATCGGGTAATCCAGATCACACCCCATCCCGGTGAGCAACACCCCTCCCGTCTCCGCCTGATGCCACACATTCCGCCGGTGGTTCACGTCGATGGTGATCGCCTGCTGCGGGCAGAACACCATGCAACGCTGACAGCCGACGCACTTGGCGGGATCGGACACCGGGCCGTCCTCCCACGAGATCGCCCCGAACCCGCACTGCTGGACGCAGCGCTTGCAGCGCGCGCACTTCTCCGGGTCGTGGGTCCACTTGAACTCGTTGGGTCTGAAAATGGGAACGCGGACCGCGCGATTCACCTTACCGAACCTCCTCTGAGCCGGGCTCTCCCACCACGGTGTCGCATCCCAGCCGCCCGATCACCGGCTGCCCCGCATGGGGCGCCCACACCGTATCCGGGCTCTGGCACATGGCGCGAATTCCCGACTCCTCGCTCGAAATGAACAGCCAGCTGTCCTTGCGCGCCGCCACCAGGGGGCGCAGTTTGATGCGATCGTTCAACCCCACCATCTCCCCCTGCCGGCCGAAGATGATGGCGAACGGACCGTTCACCAGCGCGCTCGCATACACCCGGCGCAACTCGGTCTGCAATTCCCTCTCC
>JALGTT010000028.1 GCA_029821235.1 Candidatus Hebobacteria bacterium
CGGAGAATGCCGAGGCTCTGCCAGAGCGGCAGTCCCACCGCCAGTTCGCAGAGCGAGCGCGTCCGTCTTCCCCACGCGCGCAGCCCGCGGCCGGCGAGGCCGTGCACGGAAATGGCGCGGAAAGTGTGGCCGGCGGCCGGCACCACCCTGGACTCAATGCGGTCCCCGCCGATGAACAGCATCCTGGCGTCGGGAAGCAGCCGCCTGATCTCCTCCGCCACCGCCAGCGCGGGATAGACGTGTCCACCGGTCCCTCCCCCCACCAGCGCGAAGCGCATGGGGGTGGAAGATTCTCCATTTCGAGCCGAGGAATGGCCGGTCACGATCTAAACAACTCCTTCACCCAGGCGACCATCCGGCCCAGGATGGGAAGCACGCGGATCTGCCGCCCGCGGTCGGCGCGGCGGGTCTCCGCCTCCCGGTGGGCGTAGTAGACCAGGCCGACGCCGGTGGCGAAGGCCGGATTGCGGGCCGCCTCCAGCGACCCGGCGGCCACCCGGCCCAATCTCGCCCGGCAGGAGAAAACCTCCTCGGCGACTTTGGCGATCTCGGGCAGCAGGCTGCCCCCTCCGGTGAGCACCACTCCCCCCGGCGGAGGCCACGGCCCGCCGGCCGCGCGCAACTTCTGGGCGGCCAGTTGAAACATCTCCCTCACCCGGGCCTCGATCACCTCCGCGAGAAAACGCCGGTTCGCGGTCCCCTCCCCCTCCTCGGAGGGAATCGGCAAGAACTCCTCCTCGGGGACGGCCGCCGCGCGGGCGCATCCGTGGGTGAGTTTGATCTCCTCCGCCTGGGGATGGGTGATGCCGAGGGCGACCGCCAGATCGTGGGTGATGAGGTTGCCCGCCACGGGCACCGCGCCGGAAAAGGCGATGCTGCCCTCGGAGAAGAGCGCCAGGTCGGTGGTCCCCCCGCCGATGTCCACCAGCAGCACCCCGAGGTCCTCCTCCTCCTGGGTGAGCACCGCGTCGGCCGCCGCCAGCGGCTCCGCCACCAGCTCCTCCACGGAGAGCCCTGCCTGCTCCACCGCCTTGGCGACATTTTCGACCGTATTGCGGGGGATGGTGACGATGTGGGTGTCCACCGCCAGCCGGCTGGCAGTGAGGCCCACCGGGTTGCGCACCCGCGGCTCATCGTCCACCATGAACCCGCGGGAGATGGCATGGATTCTGCGGCGGTCCGGCGGGATGGGGGCCGCGTTCACCGCGGCCGCCATCACCCGCTCGACATCGGCCCAGGAAACCTCGCGGTTGGCGCGGGGAAGGCGCACCTCCGCGTGGGAATTGACGCAGGTCATGTGCTGCCCGGTAAGCCCGACCCAGGCGGACTCGAGTTCCAACCTGGTGCTGCGCTTGACTTCGGAGACGGCGCGTCGGATTGCGTCCGCGGTCTCGGCGAGGTCCACCACCACCCCCCGGCGGAGGCCCCGGCAGGGGGCGGAGGCGGCGGCCAGCAACTCGACCTCCGCGCCGCGCGCGCCCACCACCGCGGCCACCTTGGTGGTGCCGACATCTATCCCAAGCAGGATCTCTCGATCCGCCAATGAACCGCCTCCCGTGCTGCCCACTACTCGGGACCGGCCGCGCCGGAACTGCGCCGACGCCGCTGGGCGGTCACCAGCAGGGCGCGGATGCGCCCCAGGTTGGTGAAGATGCGAATGCCCAGGGCGACCGTTACCGCCAGATAGAGGTCCACGTCCAACTTGTCGCCCACATAGCAGAGCAGCGCGGCGATGAGCATGTTGGCGAAGAAACCGGTGACGAACACCGCCTCATCGAATCGCTTCTCGAGGCGCGCCCGAAGCCCGCCGATCAGCGCGTCCGCCCCGGCCAGAATGCAGATGGCGATATAGCCGGCCCACACGGAGGGGAGCGCGGGGAGCCAGTAGACGGCGAAGAACCCGACCAGCAGCGCAATGATGGGCAGCGCGATCATGGCACGCTCTCCTCCAGCACGGGCCTCGCGTACCGGAACTTGGGGGCGATGGCGATCGCCGGCACCGTCACCTCATCCTTCGGCGTGAGTTTGACCACGAACTCCAGGCGGCGCAGCCGGTCGAGCGCGCCGTCGCGGATGTTGAGGGCGGACATCAGGTTGTCCTGGTTCCCGATCACCTGGAAGGTGAACGGAGGGGGAATAGTCACCTTGTTGACCTGAATGAGACGCCCCGAGCAAGTGATCGCGCTGCCGGTCACCAGCCGCTGCCCATTCAGGGAGATCGCCTCCGCGCCCGCCGCCCACAGTTCGTTGATGATCCCGATCAGATCGAAGTCGTGGATGACGAAGAGATCGGAGGATCCGCCGTTGTCGTCGGCCTTCATCGCGGAATCGTCGAGGGTCAACTCGATCCCCGGGCCCCGCATGGGGAGGAGGCCCAGCGCGGCCCGCGAGTTCTGGAGTTCCTCGCTGAGTTTCACCAGACCGTGTCCGGCGGCCGCCTCCTCCTCATACTTGGACAACTGAATGCGCAGGTCGGCGATTTCCTTTCTCTGATTCTCGATCTGGGTGCGCGCCTCGCTGACCATCGCCACCAGCGCGTTGGTGCGGCGCGCCATCTGGGTATCCCCCCGCGCCACCCTCGCCTTGACCTGGAGGCCCAGCAGCGCGCCCAACACCAGGCAGAGGCCGGTGAGCACCAGCAGCCAGTGCCGCCCGCTCTGGACCGATTCTCCCACGGTCACTCCACCTCCACCCTGGCCCGGCCCGAGGCCTCCTTGGGCCGCCAGTAGGCCCCGTCCGGATCGCTGAGATCCAGGGTGGCGATCCGCTCCGGGGCGATGCGGCGAAGCACCGCCACCAGCAGGTTGACCTTCTCGGCCAACTGCTCCCGACCGCCCAGTTTCACTTCCGCGCCGGACTCCAGCATCGCCGTCACTTCCCCGTTGCTCTCCAATCGCAACTGCGTCACTCCCAACTGGGGATGTGGCGCAAGGGCGTTCAGCACCGCCGCCAGCGCGGCCGCCTCGGCCTTCGCCTCCCGCGCTCCCGCCTCCCGCAGGTTGAGATGGGGGGCGACCAGTTCGGGCAACCCCCATCCCATTTCATTCCGAATCGTGTAGATAACACCTTGCGCGTCCACCAGCAAAGCGCGCTCTCCGTCGCGAATCACCGCCATCGGCTCCCGTCTCTGGACGGTGACCACCAGCCGGCTGGGGAAATCGCGGGTGACGCGCACCGCGCGGACCGACGGAAAGCCGGCCAGCATCTGAGCCAGGCGCTCGGTGGGCGCACGGAAGTAATTGGTGCCAGGGGGCAGTTGCACCCGCTCGGCGAGTTCCCGGCACACGTTCTCGTCACCCCGCAGTTCCACGGTGCGAATCGCAAAGCGCGGGGAGGTCAGCAGCGCATAGCACATCTCCGCCGCCAGGGCCAGCAGGCAGAGCCGCACCCCCCACCGCAGCCGCCACAACCAACCATGCTCCGGCTGGATGCGGGGATGGGAGGCCCCCAGCGCGGGGGGATGGGGCCGCCCCGCGGCGGTCGCTGTCCGCCTCCGCCGCTTCACCTGTGCATCGGCTCTAGCCACGGCCCTCTCGTCCCTCCAGCGCGAGTTCGATCAGCCTCTCCACCAGGTTGGGGAAGGGCAGACCGGCCGCCTCCGCCGCGCGCGGCAGAAGGCTGGTCTCGGTGAGGCCGGGGATGGTCTGCAACTCCAGGACGTACACCTCCTCCTCCGCGGCGATCATGTCCACCCGGGACATGCCGCGGCACCCCAGCAGCCGGTGGGCGGCCAGGGTCAACTCGCGGGCGCGGGCGGCCTTCTCCTCACTGATGCGGGCGGGGATGATCTCCTCGGTGGCGCCGGGCGTGTACTTCGCCTCGTAGTCGTAGAACTCGTACTTCGCGCCGGGCACGATCTCGATGATGGGCAGCACTTCCGGGTCGTCGTTCCCCAGCACCGGCGCGCTGATCTCCACCCCGGGGATGAACTCCTCCACCAGCGCCTCCCGCCCGAACCGCCAGGCGAGTTCCAGCGCGGGCCGCAGTTGCGCCTCCTCCCGCACGATGGTCACCCCCAGGGAGGACCCTTCGGAGGCCGGTTTCACCACACACGGAAGCCCGAATTCGGCGGCGAGTCGCGCCGCGTCCTCCGCCTCGCGCACCATCGTCCACCTGGGCGTAGGTATTCCCTCCTGCTCGAACAGCCTCTTGGCGATCGGCTTGTGGAGGGCCATCGCGCTGGCCAGCACCCCGGAGCCGGTGTAGGGAATGTCGAGCAGGTCCAGCATCGCCTGCACGGACCCGTCCTCGCCGGCTCCCCCGTGGAGGGCGATGAACACCACATCGGGCCGCACATCGGGGGCGGGGGGCTCGGGCGCGGCCTCCTCTCCCTCCTCGGCCGGGGTGAAGAGGATGCGCGCCAATTCCCCGGCGCGGGCGCGGGTGATGGTCGCCAGATCGATCAGGCTCGCCTGGAAGCGGTCGGAGTCGAGCGCGGCGAACACCTTCCGGCCGCTCATCAGACACACCTCGCGCTCCGCGGAGGTGCCGCCGGTGAGCACCGCCACCCGCAGGCGGTCGGATTTGTCGGTTGCTCCCATGGCCTCTCTCGGCGGCCCGCCTCCTTCCAGGAGGCGGAGCCGGCCCGGTTCAAAGAATCTCGATCTCCAGTTCCAAATCTATGCCATATCGCCGAAGCGCCAACCCATGGGTGCGCTCGATCAACTCCATCATCTGCGCGGCGGTGGCCCGGCCCCGGTTGATGAAGAAGTTGGCGTGGCTGCGGGACACCTGCGCGTCCCCCACCCGCAGTCCCTTGGCTCCCGCTCTGTCCAGCACTTTCCCGGCCGCCACCCCGCGGGGATTCTTGAACACGCTTCCCGCGGACCAGGCGCGGAGAGGCTGCCGGGCCGCGCGCTTGGCGCGGAGCCGCTTGATCTTCGCGCGAATCTCCTCCGGGGGCGCGGGCCGGAGGTGGAGACGGGCCGACAACACGATCGCTCCCGTCCCGCGCAGATTGCTGTGGCGATAGCGATAGGCGAAATGGTCGCAGCACCACTCGCACACCTCGCCGCGGGCGTCCAACACCACGGCCCTGTCCACCAGATCGCCGATGGAGCCGGTGTCGGTGCCCGCATTGGTGGCGAGCGCGCCCCCCAGGGTGCCGGGGATGCCGACCGTGGATTCCAGCCCGCTGAGGCCGGCGGCCGCGGATTCCTTCACCAGGCGCTGCAGGGTGACGCCCGCCCCCGCCTCCACCCCCCGGGGGTGCCACTCCACCTCCCTGAAGGCCGGCGCCAACTTCACCACCAGGCCGCGCACCCCGTCATCGGACACCAGCAGATTGCTGCCGTTCCCGATCACCTTGGCGGGAAGCCCCTTGCGCGCGGCAAAGTCGAGCACCGCGGCGAGGTCATCCGCATCCCTTGGTTGGACGAAGATGTCCGCGGGGCCGCCGATGTGGAAGGTGGTGTGCTTGGACATGGGCTCCCAGAGCTTGACCGAGCCGCGAATGCGCGCCCGCAGGTCTTCGGCGGCGAGGGAGTTTTCCCGCTCGGAGGTGACCATCACCGGTGCTGTAGTGTAGGTCTGCAGTGCCGTGCTCATGATTGCTCCGAGGCCGCGTCCGGCTCCGCGGCGGAGAGGAGTGCGGCCAATTCGTGGGCGCATTCGGTGACATCTCCGGCCCCCATCACCAACACCACATCACCCGGCCTCAGGTCAGGCAGGAGCCGAGACGCCACCTCTTTCTTCGGCAACTCCCAGCGCGCGTCCTGCCCGGCCGCGCGCATCCGCTCCGCGATCGACCCGATGCTCACCCCAGGCAGGGGCGCCTCCCGCGCCGGGTAGATCTCCACCAAGCCCGCCACATCCGCCGCGCGGAGGGCCTCCGCAAACCCGTCGGCGAAATCGCGGGTGCGGCTGTAGAGGTGGGGTTGGAAGACGGCCACCAGCCGCCGGCCGGGAAAGGCGGCGCGGGCGGCCGCGATGGTAGCGGCGATCTCGGTGGGATGGTGCGCGTAGTCGTCCACCACGGTGACATCGCGGTACGTGCCCAGCACCTCGAACCGGCGCTCCGTCCCCCGGAAAGCGGCGAGGGCGCGCTTGGCGGCCTCCACCGGCGCGCCGGCGCGCAGCGCGCAGGCGGTCGCCCCCAGCGCATTGACCAGGTTGTGCATCCCCGGCACCCCCACCTCCAACTCCCCGTGGTCCCGCCCCTCCACCACCAGCCGGCACCGCCCGCTCAGGCCCGCGGCGCGCGGCTCCGCTCCCCTCACCTGGGCCTCGGGCGCGAACCCGTAGGTGGCCACCTGCCGGTCCAGGCCCTCCGCCAACTCCAGCACCTCCGGCCGGTCGGCGCACAGCACCGCGCAGCCCCCCGGCTGAAGGCGGGCCAGAAACTGCCTGAAGGAGGCGAAGAGGTGGTCCGCGGTCCCGTGGTGATCGAGGTGGTCCGGCTCGATGTTGGTGATCACCGCCAGTTCGGGGGAAAGGTCGAGGTAGGATTCATAGGCCTCGCACGCCTCCGCCACGAACCAATCCCCGCGGCCCACGCGCGCGTTGCCCCCGAACTCCGGGTACACGCCGCCGACCACCACCGTGGGGTCCATGCCCGCCTCCGCCAGAATCGCCCCCACCATCGCGGTAACGGTGGTCTTGCCATGGGTGCCGGAGACCGCGATCCCCCGCCGCCCGGCCATCAACTCGGCCAGCAGTTGGGAACGGCGCACCACCGGGATGCCCCGCGCCCGCGCCTCCGCCAACTCCGGGTTGTCCTCGTGGATGGCGTCCGAGATCACCACCCGCCCGGCCCCGGCCACCGCCTCCGCGCGGTGGCCGATGGTGATCTTCGCGCCCTCCCGGGCCAGTTCCTCGGTGAGCGGGGAGGCCTGCGCGTCCGAGCCGGAGACCCCGGAGCCGCGGTCCAGCAGGATGCGCGCCAGCGCGCTCATCCCGATGCCGCCGATGCCGATGAAATGTATCCGTTCCGCCATGTCCGCGGGGCTCCGCTGTCATGGGAGGAGACTCGCCGCCCGCAGAGGGCGTCAAGTGCCTCCCAGGTCATTTGACCCCTGTCATGCCCCGATCACGCGCAGGTCGGGGCCGCGTTTCTCCTCCCGTCGGGGAATGGTGCGGGAGACGTTCATCACCAGCCCCAGGCCGATCATGCTGAACAGCAGCGAGGAGCCGCCATAACTCACAAACGGCAGCGTGACGCCGGTGGCCGGCGACAGGCCCGTGGCCACCGCCATATTGAGTAGAGCCTGCACGCCGATGAGACAGGTGATCCCCGCCGCCGTCAAACCCGCGAATCGGTCCGGCGCTCCCCGGGCGATGATCATACCCCGCCACACCAACACCGCGAACAGAATCACCACCAGGGCCGTGGCCGCGAACCCCAGTTCCTCGCCGATCACGGGTAGGATGGAATCCGTGGTCACCTCGGGCAGGTAGTAATACTTCTCCACCCCCTGAAAATAACCCCGTCCCGTCAGGCCCCCCGAGCCCAGCGCCACCAGCGAATGACGCTGCTGATAGGCCCCCATGAAATCGCCCGCCGCTCCCCCGACGAACAGGCTCTTCACGATCAACACGAAACTCTTGATCCGCGCCACCTGATAGGGGTGGGTCTTCAGCATCAGGCCGCCGAACACCGCCGCCAGCACCCCGGCCGCCGCCAGATCGCGCAGCCGCAGCCCCCCGACGTGGAGGAACACGAACATCGCCATCACGATCACCGCCGCGGTCCCCATGTCCGGCTCCACTGCGATGAGGCCCACCACCAGCCCCAGCACCAGCAGCGGATGCACCGCCTGCCGCCAGTTGGTGACACCCCGCGGATACCGAGCGAGGACCCGCGCCAGATAGAGCACCAGCACCACCTTGGCCATCTCGCTGGGCTGGAAACTGAACCCCATCACGCTGTACCAGCACCTCGCCCCGTTCACTTCGGTGCCGACGACGAAGAGCCCAGCCAGCAGCGCGAAGGTCACCACCAGCAGCGGCCCCGCCCACCGCCGCACCATCCGCAGAGGCACGAACACCATCCCCAGCATCGCCGCGCTTCCCACTCCCACGAACAGCAGTTCCCGCCACAGGTAGTGGAACAACTTCCCGCTCTCCGGATTGCTGCAGAAAGGAATGCTGGCGCTGAACACCATCGCCACCCCGAACGCGGTGAGCGCGAGGGTGGGAATCAGCAGCCAGTAGTCCGGCCCGCGGGGCGCCTCCTCTGCGGGTATGGCATCTGCGGGCGTCCTGATGGAAATGGTGGTCATCCCTGCTGCTTCTCCTGCTGCCTTGATAGTGCGAGCACTGTTTCTTTGAAGATTCGGCCGCGCTCGGCCATGTCCTCGAACATGTCGAAACTCGCGCAGGCCGGCGAGAGCAATATCACGTCCCCGCTCCGCGCCCGGCGGCGCGCAGTCTCCACAGCCTCCGGCAGGGAGTCGGCCGCGGCGATCTCGGGCACCCCGGCCGCTTCGGCCGCGCGGGCTATGGCCGGCCCGGCCTCTCCGATCACCACCAGCGAAACCCCGCGGCGAGCGGCCGCCTCCGCCAGGCCGGAGAAGTCATCCACCTTGGGCCGCCCGCCCGCGATCAGCACCACGTGTCCATCGAAGGACTCGATGGCCGCCACCGCGGCCTCGGGGGTGGTGGCCTGGGAATCGTTCACGAACAACACCCCGCCCACCTCTGCCACCGGCTCCAGCCTGTGCTCCAGGGGCGCGAAGCGGGAGATGGTGTCGGCCGCGCAGCCGAGGTCCGCGCCGGCCGCGCCGGCCGCGGCGAGCGCCGCCAGCACGTTGGACAGGTTGTGCCGCCCGCGCAACTGCACCGCCTCCACCGGGCACACGGGCGCGCCGCGCACGCGCAGCCACCCTTCCCTCACCTCCGCCCCACACCCCTCCTCCGCGGCGATGCTGAAGGCGACCACCTGGGCTTGTACTCGTTCCCGCATCGCCCACGCCTCCGCGTCGTCCCGATTGAGGATGGCGATGTCGTCGGCGCTCTGGTTGGCGAAGATGCGGGCCTTCGCCTCCCGGTACTCCTCGAAGGAAGCGTGGCGGTCCAGGTGGTCGCGGAGAATGTTCAGCAGCACCGCGATCCACGGCCTGAACACCTCGGTGGCCTGCAACTGAAAGCTGCTCACCTCCGCCACCAGCAGGTCCTCCGCCTCCGCCCGTTCCGCCACCTCCACCAGGGGGATCCCGATGTTCCCCCCGACCAGCGCGGGCCTCCCCCCCTCGTTGAGCAGATTCCCGAGCAGCGCGGTCGCGGTGGACTTCCCCTTGGTGCCGGTGACGGCGATGATGGGGGAGCGGGAAATGAGGAACGCGATCTCGATATCGCTCACCACCCGCGCCCCGCGCTCCCTGGCGCGGACCAGGGGAGGAATGTCCAGGGGCACGCCCGGGCTGACCGCCACCAGGTCCGCCTCCTCGATCCCCCGGTAGGCGTCTTCCCCGGTGAGAATCTCCACCTCCGTGTCCTGGAGGGCGGCGATCTGGTCGGCCAGCGCGTCGGCGGGCTTGATGTCGGAGACCGCGACCTGCGCGCCCCGCCGCCAGAGAGCGCGCGCCAGGGCCCGGCCCGTGCCATACGCGCCCAGGCCGATGACGTGCACCTTCACCCCGTGGAAACTGTCGCGCTCGATTCTCACGGCATCGCTCTCCACAGATACCAGGCGACCACCGCCGCGGCCGCCGCGGCCTGCACCAGCCAGAATACGAATACCACCTTGCGCTCCGACCAGCCGATGAGCTCGAAGTGGTGGTGGATGGGGCTCATCTTGAAGACCCGCCGGCCGGTGGTCTTGAACGACATCACCTGAATGATGACGGACAGCATTTCGAGAAACGGCACCAGCGCGAAACCGATGAGGGCCAGGGGCGCGTTCATGCGGGCGGCCATGGCGGCCATCGCCGCGCCCAGGGCGAGGGAACCCACATCTCCCATGAACAACCGCGCCGGATGGCGGTTGAACCAGAGAAACCCCAGACAG